>CALAED010000675.1 GCA_937891035.1 uncultured Thermomonosporaceae bacterium
CGTGCGGCGAGTTGATCGGCCCATTCAGCTTCGACGGCGGTATGAGGGCGGCAGCACCATCGATGGGCAGCAGGATCTTCGGCGTAGGACGACGCGGTGCAGTCCGCTTTGGGGGCGGATCTGGTGTCCATTTCGGGTCGTTTGATCGTCACCTCGCGACCAGACCCGAAACGGTTGCCGAACCATTTGCCATCGGCCACGATCAGTTCGTCTCCCACGTCCACCGTGGGCGGCATTATGGGCCTCCAGAGCAGGCCGGACGGATCGCCGTCATCCACGAGGCGGCCGATGGGTAGCGGCCCGAGCTTGAAACCTGTCCGTTGGATCTTCACCATCGTCGATGGCGACTCGACAAGGGGCGTTCCTGCCACATGGAGCGCGACGATCACGGATCCGGCGACTATGCGACGTGAGGCGATGTCGAGCCTGAGCGGATTGACGGAAAGAACGCGCGCCCGGGCAAGTTCACGGGTGCCGGCGTCGGACGCCATGTCCATGGCGATCTGAGAGTCGGCGAGTGCCTCCAGTTGGGCGAAGCACTTCGCGTCTGCCTCAAGCATTTCCACCTGGTCGTTGCGCCAGGTGCGATGGGTGCGGGAGAACCGGACCAGGTCCGAGGCTTCGAGCGCGACCCTCCTACGCCATACAACCTGGGCATCTTGTTCGAGCGCCCGGTGCACGTTCCGCAGTGACGAAATCGGCAACTCCGACAGCACCGCCACCGCCCGATCGACGATGTCGGTCTTGTAGGCAAGTGCGCGACGTACAAGATTGTCGTAGGCCGGGTGACCGTCTTGATGAGTTGGATGTGCCCGATAAATGTCGTTGGATTCGAAGTTGCCGAGCCTGGCGCCCGGAGTATGACGCTGAGCAGCGATCTCGTCTGATACGACCCGATGGTCGATGGCGTCGCCGGCTTCCGCCCAGCGCACCAGATAGTCGAGTCGGCCACTGTCAAAGGCCGGTCCACCGGCGACCAAATGCCGATCCAACACCTCGCGCAACGACACGAGGGGCTGCCTGAGCGACATCGCCCGAGCCCGGTCCTCTTCCAGCAGGAAGCTGACGGCAAGACGCGCCTCGCCGGCGAGCGGGTCAGGGATCGCAGCCTCTTCGCCGTCGAAAGTGAGGACGGGCCTGCCTGCCTCCAGATCGCGTAGCCACCGCAGTCGGCTCAGCTCGACGCCCGCCAGCGAGTCGGCGATCGAGACAAGGACGTCGGCGGTTGTCTGATCAGGCACCACCAGATGTAGTGGCACGTCACCGGATGCCAACGCCTCCTCGAGCTCTCGGCCGAGCATGGCCATGACCGCGAGGCGAGTCTGCGGCGACTGCGGCTCTGCGTACACCTGGGTGGTCCATGACCCCGGTCCACCTTGAGTGACGCGTCGTACGGCCAAGCCGTAGACGCCGAGCGCCGCGCCATCGGACTTCGCGATGACGACGTTGATGCTGCCAGGCAGACCGACCGGGTCGGTGCGGGAGCGATTTACCCACTCGGCGACACCGCTCACCGTGGCCCTGACCTGTGAGATCAAACGGGCGGGTGCCTTCCCGACCGCACCGCTCCCGTCGACCAATCCCCGTACGGCGGGACGGGCGAAGCGGTCGACGCCGATCTCGGCGAGCAGCGCGAGGGGGTCATCCGAGTTCCGCAGCTCGTGACGGCAATAGGCGAAGAAGTTGCAGGTCGCACATGATGCGGGATCGAACGCGGCCTCGATGCCGGCGACGTAGGAGGGAAGTTCTTCCCCCGCCAGGCGGTCCGCCCCCAGTTCTGCCATCACCCGGAGCCGCTCCTCGGCGCGCGTCCGGACCTCGCTACGATGATCGGCCAACTGCTCGACCACCGCCTCTGGCTGCAGGAACGAGTTATGGGGAACCGCGAGCGCACCAAAGGGATGCACCCGCATGTCCGTCGGCAACCGGCTCCACCGCGCGACCGACTCGGCGCCCAATGCGACCTGTAGAAAGCCCTTGAGCATCCGCGAATCGTCGATCCGCGAGCGAACCCGCTCGTAATCCTTGGCATCTCCCATCACCAGCCAGGAGCCGACCACCGTCCCACCGGACGAGCGGGGCGCGATAATGGCGAAGTCCGGCTTCACTGGCGTTGCGTTCGGATGGGACTCCATGTCGAGGTACGGAACCGCAAGCGACGTCACCATGGTCGCCTCATCGGCGTGGACGGCCCTCAGATGGCCCTCCGCCAATTCCTGCGCGGTCACGTCCACGGACACCTTGCCCGAACGACAGCGCAGCCCGCCAGGACGCGGTAGACCGAGCTGCCCAATGGCCTTGATTAACACCTCGTTCACGAATCGCTCCGACTGGACCAGCGACTCGAACGTCATCGCCCGCGCCCAGCGAGCCTGCGGTATCGACGCGCCTCTGTCGACGAAACCGAGTTGAGCGGAGAGCGCCTTGCGCGAGACGCCAATGATCAGTGGGTCCGTACGCCGGAACCGGTCGCACCCCGCGTGGGCAGACGCGGCTACGGCACCAGTGCCGCCACCCGTGCTCAGCGAAGTCATCTACTCCTCCGTGCTTGGACAGATCGATCAGCCGGCCAGCCATGTCAAACGCAACGTGCGGCCAAAGTCCGCGGCATAAGGACGCGACCGCAGACCGCTCGACGGAACGTGTAACGCTGTGATCACACTCAGCAGCACCCTCGGGGAGGGTACCGATTCACACTCGTTCACGCTCGGATATCGGGGATCATCGAGCGTTACCGGAGCAAAGCCGACAGGGCGGAAGGAGGGGTGTTCAAAGCGGACCCCACCTTGCCGGGACTCGCAGACCGGACCATCTGCTGGGCCGGTAGGAGTCTCGCGGTCAGCAGCGCTCACTCCTTAGCCGCGTCGTTCGAGGTGGTGGACGATGAGTTCGGCGACGTCTCGGCGGCTCGGGGGGACTGCGTCGAGACCGCAGCCATCGGGCGTGGCATCGCCGTGCGGTCCTTCGACCTCACCCGGCTCCGTCACCGGGTGGACGCCGTCTTATCAACTGTGGCCGCCCTACCTAGAGGGACCAAAAAGGCGAGCGAGCATCACAAATTACTGATGAAGTGTCGAATGAATCTCGACTCTTGGTCGTGCATCGGGATGAGCCTCGCGGAAAACCCGCTGACCGGCAAAGAGGATGTCTGGGGCAGGGACGGCGCGAGCCTGATTTGCCCGGACAAATTACAAATTGTCCTTGCCGGGTTTTATCAGTTTTTATGGCGCGAGTACATGCGGACGTATGTGCCTGGGCACAGCTGAGGTATGGCCGATACCATTTCCTTCTTTCTCAACGGCGAACCGGTGACGCTCGACAACCCGTCCCCGGACCTGTTGCTCATCGACTATCTCCGTTCCGCCGATGTCGGACTGACCGGCGCCAAGAAGGGCTGCGGCCAGGGCGGTTGCGGCGCCTGCACGGTGCTGTTGTCCACCTGGGATGCCGCGGCGGGTCGGTTCGAGCACCGATCCATCAATTCGTGCCTGCGCCCGGTGTGCGCGCTCGACGGCATGGCGGTGACCACGATCGAGGGCACCGGGCAGGTTGACCGTCCCGCCCCGGCCCACCTCGCGCACGCGATGTCCTTCTCCCGCGCCGCCGCCCCACCGACCTTCGTCACACCGGTGGAGATCGAAGCGGTCCAGGCGGCGGTCCAGGCGCGCAGCGCGGCGAGCGCGGCCGCGAGCGCGGCGGCGGTGGACGCACCACTCGGCGGCAACGGCTCCGCGCCTGCCGCCGCCGCGCCGGCCGGGGTGGAGGCGGCAGGGGTGGAGGCGGCCGGGATGAACTCGGTCGCGTATCGGCTGGCAATGAACAACGGCACTCAATGCGGCTACTGCAGCGCCGGGTTCGTGATGAACATGTGCGGCCTGCTGAAGAATCGGCCGGAGCCCACCAAGCGCGAGATCCAGGACGTCTTCGACGGCAACCTGTGTCGCTGCACCGGATACCGGCCGATCCTCACCGGCATGGAGACCTTCGCGAAGGACTGGACGGCGGCGGACGAGCAGCGCCGCATGAAGTGTCTCGGCGAGGACGCGCTGTCCGCGATCGTCCCCGCGGCCGACCTCAAGATCCCCCTCCCGCCGGGCGATCGGCTCACCCCGCGCGCCACACGTGTGGACGCCGACGACAAGATCTGGATCCGTCCGGCGACACTCGCCGAGCTGGGCACGGCGTTGCGCGAGTTCTCCGGCAGGCGGGTCCGCATGGTGGACGGGAACACCTCGTACGGCGTGTATCCGCTCGAGGTGCGCGCGGCCGAGGTGCTGGTCGACATCCAGCTCGTTCCGGAGCTGCGCGGCACCGCCGTCGGCGCCGAATGGGTCGACGTCGGCGCGTCGACCACCTACAGCGAGCTGATCGAGCTGCTCGACGCGCTCTGTGCCGAACGGCACCTCAAAGAGAACACCGCCGCCGGGGCGCTGCGCCTGATGGCCCGGCGTACGGCGGGAACCATCGTGCGCAACGTCGCGAAGCTCGCCGGCAACACCATGCTGGTGCTGGAGCACATCGAGCACGGCGAGCCGTTCCCGTCCGATCTGCTGACCGCTCTGGTGGCGGTGGACGCGGAGGTCACCGTCTGGTGGGCCCTGGGCGGCGGCGACCCGGAGCGGCTGGCACTGGCCGACCTGGTCGAGCGCGCGGTCGCCGACCGCGACGTGCTGGACGGGCTGGTCATTATCGGCTACCACCTGCCGCTGCCGCCGGATGAACCGATCGTGTTCGCCCAGAAGGTGGCGTTGCGCGACGTGAACGCGCACGCGCTGGTCAACGCGACCACGGCGCTGCGCGTGATCGGGAACGAGGTCGACTCCGCGGTGGTCACGTTCGGCGGCATCGCGCCCTATCCGTGGCGCGCGCGCCAGACGGAGGAGGCGCTCATGCGCGAACCCCTCTCGCTGGAGACGTTTCCCCGTCTCGCCGAGATCCTGAGCGGCGAGGTGGCCGCCGAACTGGTCCGCTGGCATCAGCGCATGTCCGAGGTGCCGTGGGACGGAGTCACCGACAAATACCGCGTCCAGCTCGCGGTGTCCTTTCTTTACAAGACGATCGTCAACGCGCTGCTGGAGGTGGCCCCGGAGACCGTGCCGGAGGCGGACCGGTCGGCCGGGGTGGACAAGTGGGGCCGCTGGCCGATCAGCGGCGGTGTGCAGAGCTACGAGATCCAGGACTGGAAGGCGCCGGTATCCCAGCCGTACGTCAAACTGGCGGCGTTCTACCAGGCCACCGGCCAGGTGCAGTACACCCACGAGACCCCGGTCCCGCCGCGTACGGTCAACGCCGCCTTCGTGCAGAGCCGCCGGGCCCTCGCCAACTACCACTTCCGGCTTCCCGGCGGCGACGACCAGCCGATCGACCAGCCGATCGACGCCCGTACCGTGGCCGAGCACCTGCGGCGGCGCTGGCCCGGGTTCGTCGAGCTGGTCACCTGGGAGGACGTCCCCGATCAGGGGATCAACCTCCAGGGCATGGGCGCCGACCAGCCGCTGTTCGCGGTGGAGCAGGTGAGCTATGTGGGGCAGGCCATCGCGCTCGTGGTCGCCGGTACCGAGCAGGAGGCCATCACCATCGCCGAGTACGTCAGCGACCTGTGCGTGGGCTACACCGAGGTCAACTGGCCGGACTGGGCGCCGGAGTGGCGGCGGCCGATTCTCGGCATCGACCGGGCGATCGAGCTGGGCAGCATCTTCCCCGACTATCCGACGTCGGCGAGCTTCAACTCTCACATCTGGCGGATCACCCGTCCGGGCAGCGACCTCAGCTGGGCCGCCCGCCTCGATCCGCTGGACCGAGAGATCCGGCGCGGCATCGTCACGATCGACGGCGTCGAGTGCGTGGTCGTGACGAACTCCCAGCTCACTGGCGGCCAGGCGCACTTCTACCTGGAGACCCAGGCGTGTGTCGTCGAGCCGATGGACGGTGATCGGTGGCGTACGGTGCCGTCCACGCAGAGCCCGATGGAAATGCACCAGACCGCCGCGATGGCGCTTGGCGTGGAATACCACCGGATCGAGGTGGACGTGCCCCAGGTCGGCGGCGCGTACGGCGGCAAGACCGAGCAGACCCGGTTCGTGGTCGGGCCGGCGATGGTCGCGGCGAACGCGCTGGACCGCCCGGTGCGGCTGGTCGTTCCGCGGGACGCCGACACCGGCATGATCGGCAAGCGGCACGCCTATTACGGCCAGTATCAGATCGCGATCGATCCGCGGACCGGCATGCTGTACGGCCTGGACGCGCGGATGTGGGGCGACGGCGGCGCGTTTTACGACTGCTCGTTCATCATCTCCAACTGCATCCAGCTGCGTGCCGACAACGCCTACCTCATCCCCAACTTCCAGAACCAGATCGACGTGTGCAGGACGAACAAGGCGCCCAGCACGGCGTTCCGGGCGTTCGGTGACATCCAGGGCAAGCTGGTCATGGAGAACGCCATCGACGACGCCGCGTTCGCCGCCGGCCGCGATCCCGCCGACGTCCGCGAGATCAATTTGTACCAGCGCGGTGACGTCACCCCGTTCGGCCAGTCCCTGTCCTACTGCTACATGCGCGAGGTCTGGGACTACCTCAAGGACGTGTGCGGCTACGCGGCCCACAAGAGCGAGGTCGAGGAGTTCAACCGGGTCAACCGCTGGCGCAAGCGCGGGATCGCCATGATGCCGGTCAAGTACGGCTCCGGTTACAACCTGACCCAGCTCGAGCAGTCGGCCGTGCACCTCGCGGTGTACGCGGGCGACGGCAGCGTGGTGATCCACCAAGGCGGCGTGGAGATGGGCCAGGGCCTCAACACCCGCGTGGAGCAGGTGGCCTCCTACATTCTCAACGTCCCGTTCGACCTGCTGCGGATCGACTTCCCCAACACCGGCGTCATCCCCAACCCGACCAGCACCGGGGCGTCCACCGGGACCACCTACAGCGCCGAGGCGGTCAAGCAGGCCTGCCAGCGGCTGCGGACGCGGCTGACCGCCTTCGGCTACCAGATGCTCGAAGAGAACGGCCCGGACTGGTGCAGCCAGCGCCAGATCGACTTCTGGAACTACGGCAAACAGGGCTGGGCGACGCCCCTGGAGAACGCGGCCGGCGTGACCCGGCTGATCTGGCAGAACCTGGTGCAGGTCGCCTACCAGCAGCGGGTGAGCCTGGTGGAGTCATACACCGCGCCGATGCGCGGTGGCGAGGTCCCGGTGCCGGCCCTGACGTTCAAGCCGATGGACGACCAGCACGATATCCCTGGCATCGAGGTCGACAGGAAGGCCCCGCAGGGCGGGGAGGTCGACTCGTTCAGCGGCTTCACCTACTCGGCGGCATGCTCGGTGGTGGAGGTCGACATCCTGACCGGCGAGGTGAAGGTGCTGCGCTCCGACCTGGCGTACGACATCGGCTGGAGCCTCAACCCGGCGCTGGACATCGGGCAGGTGGAAGGCGCGTTCGTGCAGGGCATCGGCTACGTCCTCACCGAGGATCTCGTGTTCCAGCCGGCGGGCACGCCGGACGAGGGACGGCTGAACACCACCAACACTTGGGGTTACAAGCCGCCCGCCGTCACCACCATCCCCTTGGAGCTCAACACGCATCTGTTCCCGCGCAGCCTCGCCGCGTCCGTCCCGGACAACCCGGCGGACGTGCTGTCCTCCAAGGAGGTCGGCGAGCCGCCGCTGGTGCTGGCGACGAGCGTGTTCCTGGCCGTCAAGGCGGCCGTTCGCGCCTCCCGGCTCGAACGCGGACTCGACGGGCTGTTCCGCCTCGACGCTCCCGCGACCGTGCAAGAGGTCCGCCGCGCCTGCGAGGTGAACCAGGCCGACTGAACGGGAACCGGGGAGCCAACGGCTTCCAGGCAACCTCGTGGCCATTGAGGCCGCAGGCCGCGGCTAAAGAGGCAAGCTGTTTGCTCGCCTGCGCGCTTGGGCCAAGATGTCTTCCAGCGCAACGGGATTGGGCTGCTCCTCGTGGATGAGCACTGGAAGCAGGATCATCTGCGCGGCCCTGATCTCGTCGTCAAGGTCGTCGACCGACCCGTCGCCAAGCGCGGTCCGGATAAGTCGTTCAGCGTTGAGCGGGTCGAGATCGTTCGGGTCTGCGAGGTGGTGGGCGCGCACGGTGGCGACGAACCGGACGACCTCGGCAACCGACCAGGTCGGGGCGAACCTCCGATTCACCGCATCAAAGAACGCCGATCCAAAAAGCGCGCTGAAACCGTCCAAGCCGCCGGATTGCTCAAGATACCCGATCAGGCGATCGGATTCTTCCTCATCATCGACCAGGTAAGCACGCAGCGCCGCCACCTGCTCATCAGTTACCAGCACCGGGGGGCCCTCCCGCTGGTGTACCTACTGATCGGCAAGGGCGCGGGCCTCGGCGAGGAAGCGATCTAGCCCTGCCTCGTCCAGCCGCTCATCCACCACGAGCGCGGCCAACAGGAGGAATTGGGTCCCGATAACGGTTTCGCCGTCGATGTCATCGATGTCCTCGTCGGTGTAGACAGCACGGATGAGACGCTCAGCAATGCGCGGGTCGATCTTGTCGCCCAGTCTTTCTGACCTGGCCCGCACATGGCCAACAAACTCGACCACGTCAGCGTCCGTACCGTTTTCGGCGAACCGCCGGTCGACTGCCTTAAAGAAGGCGGCCGCGAGGAGCACGCTGTACCCGGTTCGGGCCGCACCAGAATCGAGTTGGTCGACGAGTCGCTCGTACTCACCGAAGTCGCCCTTGAGATACGCACGCAATGTCGCAACCTGGTCAGCGGTTACGGGCATCATCCACTTCCTTCCTCCGGGCTAGTTTCCCATAACCCCAACGGATCAGTTCGCCGATCACTATTCCGGCTGTCATCAGCGCGATCGCCGTATCGCCAGCATGGACACCCTCACGCGGCGCCTGGCTCGCTTCTGGTCCAGTTCTCGTCTCTGAATGGCCCGTCGGCGGAGGCGAGAACAGGTCTTGGGCGGTGTCGAGGTTCTTCTTGGTGATGTCCTGAATGTCATCAGCCTTCTCGTAACTCTTACGGCGGAACTTCTCGAACCGCGACAGCTCATCGTTCTCCCTGATCCGATCGCCTGCTGGCTGAGGTTCCACATCCACACTGCCATCCGAATCGATGTCGCCTCCACCTGGATAGAGGTCATCGAGGATGCGCACGAGCTTGTCTCCGACCATGAACTCGGTGCCCGAACGTTCTTTTTTGTCCGAAGCCTCGGTGGCATTCTCTGCCCCATCGGTTGTCTCTGCTCCGTCGTTGGCACATGGTTGGTCGGATTCAGCGCCGGGGCCGCTGGGATTCTGGGCTCCTGGTGTGGAGTCGTGCGTGTCCGATAGCGCGCTAGCGGTGTTGTCGGCTGGTGGCTGCCCGGTTTGCTCAGCGTTGGTGGCGGCGTTTTCGCGGGCGTCGCAGCGTGCGGCGAACTCGTCGGCCCACGGCCAGTCGTCCGCTCGCCGCTTGGCCGTTTGATCGACAGGCTCGGCCTCCGGAGCTTCACC
>CALAED010000676.1 GCA_937891035.1 uncultured Thermomonosporaceae bacterium
GTACCTATTAACCACCAACCTTGGTTGGAAGCGCACCATGAACTTTGACGTCCCGCGTGACCTCGCTCAGCGCCTGGCCGACACTCGTAACCGTTTCGCCTCTGACGTCGACACCTGGCTCGCCACGGCAGATCTCAAGGGAAACCCTTACCAGGTCCCGGTCTCCTTCCTTTGGGACGGATCGGCGTTCGTCATCTCCACTCCGCATAGCTCACCAACGGCCCGAAACCTGCGGGCAAACGGCCAAGCACGGATGGCTTTCGGCCACACCCGCGACGTCGTGCTGGTCCGCGGCACCGCCACGGCCATGACCGCCGAAGACGTCGAGAAGGCACTAGGCGACGCCTTCGCGGAGAAAACCGGGTTCGACCCGTGCCGGCTCAAGACCCCGTACCAGTTCTTCGTGATCCGACCCCAGCACGTACAGGCCTGGCGCGAAGCCAATGAACTACAGGGCCGGGACCTCATGCGCGAGGGGGAATGGCTCCGATGACCGCCCTGATCCCGGCCGCCCGTGTCGGCTGCCATGCCGGGAACGCTCTCGCCGAAGCGGTGGCTGACTCCTGGCCGCGCGGTTCACCGGCCCCTTCTACTGCACTCCCGATGGGCTGATGGCGCGCCTGATCGACCGGCTGGAACAGCGCGGGATCCAAGAGTACGTCGTACGAGAGGACCCGGCCGTCGGTATGGCCGCCGGGGCCTGCCTTGTAGGGTGCACCCCGGTTGTGGCGATGCAGAACTCCGGGCTGGGCCAGAGCGTCAACGCCCTGGCCTCACTGGTCCTGCCCTACCGGCTGCCGATACTGCTCGTCATCGGCATGCGCGGCACCGATGAGGACGACACGTCCGAGAACCTGGTCATGGGCGGCATCACCCGGAGCCTGCTCGAATCCCTGACCGTCCCGGCCCGTTCCCTTCCCGCTGAATGGCCGCAGGACGCTGTCGCCGCCGCGGCGGACGAGGTACGGACCGGGCGTGCGTCGGCCCTACTTGTCTCACCGGGGTTATTCGGCTGGAGCGCCGCATCGTGATGAAAAAGGAACAGGCGATCAGTGCCGCACTCCATGCGGCGGGGAGGGCCCCCGCCATCTGCACCACCGGGTACACCTGCCGCATCGCGCAGGCGAACTTCCCCCGCCCGGAGAACTTCTACATGGTCGGATCGATGGGGCTCGCCGGTGCCGTCGGGTGCTCGGCCGGGCACCGGTCCGTTGGGGGCTGCGTGACGTTCGAGATCGGTGACCTCGGTGTTCAGGTCGTGCCAGCGGCGGGCAAGGCGGCGCAGTGCGTATTGGGTTGCCCTGGGCCGGATCGGCCAGATCCCCGGTGGGCCGCAGATGCGAGCATGCCTACGCCAGCAGCACGACGCCCAAGGCGTTGCGGTCAAGTCCTACAGCAGGGACCACACCATGACCATCCAGCCTGCCCAACCACCGCATGATCCCGCCGAGAAACCCGCAGGTCAGTGCCCGAATCGAGATAATGAAGCCCCTACAGGCGGGACCAGCTAATTCGCCTGCCACGGATCGAGAATCTCGATCCCGGTGCCATGAAAATCTTTGAGGTTCCGAGTGGCCAATGCGGCACCACGGCTGCGGCAAATGGCGGCGATCTGCGCATCGAACCCAGCAATCGGCAGACCCACACGATCGCGTTCGCTCACGATAACCGCATAGCGTGTAGCGGCTTCGGCATCGAATGGCAACACCTGCTCCTCGAACGCGGCGAACACCTCATCTGCCACGTCTTTCAGCAACTGCTTGCGGCTGCCATCCGGCAGCCGCTCGATGCCGTAACGGACCTCGGCGAGGGTGATCGACGTCGTGTACAACTCTCGCGCGCGGCGGGAGCGAACCCACCTCACCACCACGGGGGACGGCTCAGATCTCATCAGTTCCGAGATCACGTTGGTATCGAAGACGATCACGAGCCGAAATCCGCCGCACGGGCCGGCGTCGACCTCACAGGCAGATCCAGGTCAACTCCCCCAGCCGCACCAAAGCGATCAAGGATCGCCGTCATCAAACCCTCCGACTCCGACGGCTCATTCACCGCCTCGGTAAGGATGGCGCGAATCTCCGACTCCATCGACCGGCCATGCCGCGCCGCCCGCACCCGCAGCCGCCGCTTCACATCCTCATCCAAACCTCTGATGCTGACCGCCGCCATCCCCATCACCTCCAGCTGCTATCAATGCTAGCACTGCCCCGCTCGTGCGCTCACCCAACCCATGCGACTCGCCGTGGGACTCGACAGCGCCACCACCAGCTACGCCATCGCATGACCACCACGGACGTGCAGCGGACACGAAGGAACCGTACCTGGAAGCGGTTCCGGGCCGTGTGTGCTCGGTGTGTGCTCGTCCGTCGCGATACGAACCGTCAGCACCCGGCATTACGCGGACGGCGTCATTTCGAGGCGCGGCGCCGGTCCTGTACGCGAAGTGCCCGTCGATCACCAGGTGGCCGTCGTGAACGTGCAGGTCGGGCGCGTTCCCGTCTGTGCGGTACCCTCAGTCGAGGCGCACCTGCGAACGATCACGAAGACACCTATTACCGCAGGTCAATGCCCCTCCGATCGACCTGCCCCAGGTCGATCGGTTTGAGGGAGGGCTCCACACAAATGGGAACGGATATCACCTCGCGACCGCCACGACACCCTTGGTGCCGCTTACTCGACCCGTACATCGATCAAGGCGACGGCCCCAGCCGGACAACATCTGTCCGTGGACAGGGGGAACCTCACCAGGCCACCACGCCTCCACCACCTCAGCGGTGACTCCACGAACGTCAACGGCCCCGAGCGGACCAACTTCCCCCTTGTCAGCGACGTGGACCACGGCGTTAGCGACATGGCGTTCCCATGCCCGGCGGTAGTCAGTGAGCTGGCGCGGCTCGACCTTGCCCAGCTTCCGCAGCCGCTTGAGGTAGTCCTCAAAAACATCCTCGAATGAACGCCCCGCCCGCACCGGACCGGGCTTGACATCGGCCAACCCCAGCAACCTCTGCAGCAGCGCTTCGGCGCTCTGGAGGTGCGGCCCACCGGGCCCAGGATGATGATCGCTGAGGCTTACCGCTGACAGCCCGCTTTGCGCAAGTGCGGTCTGCCGGCCGCGACAGCCGCGAGGATAGCCAGGCGGGCGCACCTCGCCCGCAGCCTCGACGACCGCCTTGAAGACCTTCGCGGTCTTGAAGTCCTCGCAGGACTCGCCGTCCCAGGCGCCGTCACGGCGGCCGCCGGTACGCCACTTGACGCGCCACGTGGTGGCGCCGGTCCGAGAGGACCGCTTTTCGATGGTGGCCATGATCCGTACCCCTTGTGGTTACGGGATGCATGACCGCTCCCCACGGCTCTTCCCGAGCCGTGTTCCCACGGTGTTCCCATTTGGGAACACCGCCTGCCGCTGATCTTACGTTGTCCCAGGTCAACGGCATTCTGGAGCAGTGGAGGTGGCGGGAATCGAACCCGCGTCCTTCGGCACCGAGGCAGGGCTTCTCCGGGCGCAGCCTGCTGTGCTTTTCTCAGCCCCGGCGATCACGCAGGCGAGTCGCCGACGGGCTCAGCCGCTGTTTGGTTTCCCTACCGGTCCCGCGGCCGGTCCGGCAGGTGGAGTCTCCTTACGATGCCAGATCCCGGGTCGGAGACCTCCCGGGCTGACAAGTTCGCTTATCTCGCCTTAGGCGGCGAGGGCGAACTGATTCTGCGTCTTGTTGGCAGATATTGGTTCGCGGCGCAGGATTTACGAGGTTGCCTCCGCGACCCTCGGCCCGCTTCCCCGTGCCTCGTGGAGTCGAAGTCGAAGCCAGTCACCCCCTGTTGAGTTGTCAACGCCGGACGGAGCCGGTCGTCCACACATCATAGAACGTTCTCAGTGGGTGACGTGATTCCCTGGCAAAAGAGAACCCCGGCGGGTGCGGCTGGCGCACCCGCCGGGGTGACCGGCAGGGTCGGGCCGGTCCGGACGGCAGAGCCTCCCCCGAGACGAGGCTCTGGTCTCATCACGGCGACTGAGTCCGCAACCCCCCAAGCGGTTTCTCAGTCACCCATAAAGACGCAGGGAGGGGGCCAGATGGTTGCGCCTCCAAGGTAAAGAAGTCACAAAGCGGTAACGATGCTGGTCAGCGGCGCTGTGTGGGGCCGCTCATGAAGAGCTTGGCGACCTTGGCCGCGGACACCTTCCCCTCGATGGCCAGGGCGAAGGCCACGTCGCCGCGGGAACCGACGAACCACGAGACGGCCTTGCGTTGGCCCTCGGCGGTGTACCCGACGACGGCGGTGACGCCGCGTACCGGGGTGCCGGGGAGGTTGGCCGACCGGGCGGCGCCGTACCGGACGGACTGCCGCATCAGGTTGTTGAGCGAGGTCACCGAGCCGCCGTCCAGCGGCTGGGGGGCGATCTGCTGGGTGGGCTCCGGCGAGTCCAGCAGCTGTGGCGGCCGCCAGGTGCCCGAATCGACGGCCCCGGCGACCAGGGCCATGCCCAGCGGGCTCATCCGCACCTTGCCCTGTCCGATCATGGCCATGGAGCGTTCCGAGTTGTCGGCCGGCGGCGGGAACCTCCCCGAGAAGGCCGGGACCGGGACAAGTCGGTGCTCGGCGCTGCCGTTCTCCGGCTCCGGCTGGCCCCAAGAGCCGCCGATGCCGAACCGGGCGGCGCCCGCCATCAGCGAGGCGTTGTCAAGCGTGCCGCCCAGTTCCGCGAAGGCGGTGGCACACGAGAGCGCGAAGTCGTTCTGGAAGGTCGCCTTGGCGCGCGGCGCGCCCTGGTTGCGGATCACCGTGTCGCCCACCTCGGCCGTCGCCCGGCACGGCGCCGGGGCGCCCAGCTGCTGGCCCCGTTGCAACAGCGGCTCGGTGGTCACGATCGAGAAGGTCATGCCGGGCGGGTAGACGCCCTCGAAGGCGAGGTTCTTGCCTTTCGTGCGGTGGTTGGCCACGGCGAGGATGCGGCCGGTCGGCGCGTTGATCGCGACCAGCGACGCGGGCACGGGGAGCCGGCTCAGCGCCTGCTCGGCGGCGATCTGGTAGCGCTGCTCGAGCGTCGTACGGACCGGTTCGCTCGGCGTGCCCCGCCATTCGGCCAGCGGCACCGCGGCCCGGCGGGCCTGGGTGTCGGTCGCGACGACCCGCACGGCCGGCATGCCGGCCATCCGGCGCTGGTAGAGCAGCTGCAGCCCGGTGACGCCGATCGTGTCGCCCGGCTGGTAGGGCGCGCCGACCTGCTGCAGCCGCTGGGCGGTCGCCGGGCCGAGGGTGCCGACGAGCTCCCGGGCCATCTTCGGCGCGATCTGCAGCTGTACGCGCTTGAACTGCAGGCCTTCGATCTGCCGCAGCTGTATGTCGAGGGCGCGGTGCTCGGGCAGTTGCAGGGTCAGCAGCGGCAGGAACTCCTTGGGCGGCGCCGAACCCACCCGGCCCATCAATCGCTCGGCCTCGAGTTTGGTCTTCTTGGCGAGCATGGTGAGCGTCCGCTCGCGGTCGCGCAGCGCCTCAGGCACCACCCCGACGATGTCGGCCGCCACCGTGCTCAGCAGGGAGTTGCCGCTGGCGTCCTGGACCGGCGCGCGGGCCTGCGACTCGGTGATGACCGCGAGCCGGTCGCCGTCCGCCAGCTTGGGGTTGATCACCGACGGGCTCCACTGCACCTTCCACACACCGTTCATGCGCTTGAGATGCAGCCGGCCGCCGTAGTTCCAGGGCTCGCCGTTCTCGCCGAGGTCGACCTTGACCTCGAACGCGGCGTTCGCCTCGTCACCGTTCCTCGTGATGTGGCGCAGCCCGAGCCGCATCGAGGCGGCGTCGAGTTGCTCGCGCACCTGGCTGAGCGCGGCCGCCACGGCCGCCGGGTCGCCCGTGGTGTGCTTGGCCGCCGCCGCGTAGTTTTCGACCTGCCACGCGATCAAGAAGTCTCGTACGGCGGGCATCGCCGACGGCTCGGAAAAGCAGCCCGCGCCGGTCGAGACCACGAGCAGGCCGCTGACCAGTGCCGCTCCCGTACGGCGGAGTCGCGTCCGCGGCCGGGCCGGCAGCGATCTGGGCCGTGCTCGTCCCGCCTTAGCCGCCTGCACACCTGTTGACATCGGCTATCCCTCAGCGCGTCCGGTGCCGGACGACACGATCCATTTCCCGCTTCGCCTCGCGCCGCGCGATGGCCTGCCGCTTGTCGTAGGCCCGCTTACCCCGGGCGAGCGCGATCTCGATCTTGGCCTTGCCGTCCTTGAAGTACAGGGCGAGCGGCACCAACGTCAAACCCGGCTCTTGCGTTTTGGCCTCGATTCGGACGATCTCCCTTTTGTGCAGCAGCAGTTTGCGGGGCCGGCGCGGCGCGTGGTTGGTCCACGTGCCCTGGAGGTACTCGGGGATGTGCACGCCTTCGAGCCAGACCTCGCCGTCCTTGACCCTCGCGTAGCCGTCGGTGAGCGCGGCGCGGCCCGCCCGCAGCGCCTTGACCTCGGTGCCCGTCAACACCATGCCCGCTTCCCACGTGTCTTCGATGTGGTAGTCGTAGCGGGCCCGCTTGTTTTGGGCGACGAGCTTTCGCCCTTGCTCACGTGGCACGCGATCAGCCTCAGTCCCTGTCGTTCCAGCTCTTCCACGAACTTGACGTGCTCGACTCGTTCGACGAGCTCGCGGAACCCGACCCCGCCGAACTTTGGGACGAGCCCTGCGCCGCGGAAGTTCCGGGACCGCCCTCCGCTCCCCTGCCGCCGCCCGCGGCACCGGACCGCGCGGCCGCCGCGTCCGCCGGTACGG
>CALAED010000677.1 GCA_937891035.1 uncultured Thermomonosporaceae bacterium
CGGGCCTAGGGCTTGCGGGCGACGGCGCCCCAGCCGAGGCCGGAAAATCGCGCGAAAAGCTCCGGCGGCAGGAACAGATCGTTGTCGAGCAGTTCGAACCCGTCGAAGAACCGCAGGATCTCGTCTTTGGTCCGCAGGTTGAGTCCTGCGCTGGCCCGAGAGTAGACCTGCTTGACCTGCGAGCCGTCCGCCTTGCGCTCTTCGGCGTCGAGCATGTGGGAGATGACCAGGTAGCTGCCCGGCGCCAGCGCGGCACGCAGCGCCGCCACGATGTCGTAGGCCTCGTCGCCGACGAAGTGCAGCACCGCGACGAGCATCAGCGCCGCCGGCCGGTCGAAGTCGATGAGTTCGCAAACCTTGGGATCGGCGAGGATCCGGTCGGGCTCGCGGAAGTCGGCCTCGACCATCGCGACGCCTTCGGTGCCGCCCAGCAGCGCGCGCCCGTGCACGCAGACGACGGGATCGACGTCGACGTAGACGACGTGTGCGTCCGGAGCCGACGAATGGGCCACCTCGTGGGCGTTCTGCTGTGTCGGGAGGCCGGCGCCGAGGTCGAGGAACTGCCTGATCCCGGCCTGACCGGCGAGATAGCTCACGGCCTGGCGCAAAAAGACGCGGTTTTGCCGGACGCCCTCGGGGGCCTCTGGAAAGGCGGCGGCTATCTGTGCGGCGGCCGCGCGGTCGGCGGCGAAATTGTCTTTGCCACCGAGCATGTAGTCATAAATGCGCGCGATGTTCGGCACATTCGGGTCGAAATCCTTGGGAATCATGGGTATGTCCCCTCGCCGCCTCGCTCGGACCGACCCCCAGCTCCCGAGTTCCTACCGGATAGTAGCGTGCCGGCCGGCGCTCCTGTCGATCACTGGGCGACGGTCGCGGGGGCGCCGGCGCGTCCGGGCATGGCCGACCCCTGCGGCAGCGGCACGGGCAGCTCACACCAGACGATCTTGCCGCCGGGGACTGTCCGGGTGCCCCAGCGTTGCGCCAGCATGTTGACCAACTGAACGCCGCGGCCCGACGTGTCGAACACGTCGGGGGTGCGCAACAGCGGGGACGACGGGGAGCCGTCGGTCACCTCGCACACGACCGCCTGACTACGCAACAGCCGCAGGCCGACGAGGCCGGTCGCGTGCCGGATCGCGTTGGTGACCAATTCGCTCGCCACGAGTTGGGCCGTGTCGACCACGGCTTCGAGGCCCCAGCCGAGCAGCGTGGACCGAACGAACTCGCGGGCCGACCGCACCGACATCGGCCGGGGCGGCAACGTGGTCGACGCGACCTGGTCGTCGGTCAGGGCGCGCACCCGGGCCAGCAGCAGCGCGATGTCGTCCCGATCGGCACCTGGCCGCAAGGTCTCGATGACGTTCGTACCGGTCTCTTCGAGGTCATGGCAGCGTTGGGTCAGCTTGGTCAGCAGCGCGGCGAGCCCGGCGTCGATGTCGCGCTCGCGGGTTTCCACCAGGCCGTCGGTGTACAGCGCGAGCATGCTCTCGTCGGGGAGCGTCAGCTCCGTCGCCCGGAACGGCTCGCCGCCGATGCCAAGCGGCAGCCCGGGCGGCACCTCGAGCACCTCGGCCCGTCCGGGCTCCGCCACCAGGATCGGCGGCACGTGCCCGGCCCGGGCGATGACACAGCGCCGGCTGACCGGATCGTACGTGGCGTACACACAGGTGGCGATCTGAGTGTCGTACACGTCCTGGGTCATCTGGTCGAGCCGGAACAGCACCTCGTCGGGGGGCAGATCCAGCGCGGCCAGCGTCCGCACCGCCGTGCGGAGTTGGCCCATGGTCGCGGCCGCCCGGGTGCCGTGCCCCATCACGTCGCCGACCACCAATGCCGTACGGCACCCGGGCAGCGGGATCACGTCGTACCAGTCACCGCCCACCCCGGTCAGGTCGCTGGCCGGCAGGTAACGGTGGGCCAGGTCGAGGCCGAGCGGGTCGACGAGCTCGCGCGGCAGCAGGCTGCTTTGCAAGGTCAGCGCGGTGCGGCGTTCCCTGTTGAACAGGCAGGCGTTGTCGATGCAGATGGCGGCGCGGGCGGCCAGCTCTTCGGCGAGCGCGACATCCTCGTCGTCGAACTCCAGGCTGTCGGGCCTGCGGGTGTAGACGACGAAGCCGAGGACCTTGCCGCGGGCCTTGAGCGGGACGACGAGGAGCGAGGTGTGGTCGAGCACCTGGAAGACGGCCTCGCGTTTCCACGCGCGCCGGCCGATGCGCTCGGCGACCTCGGTGTCCACCCGGGCGAACAGGATCGGCTCGCCCGTCTCCATGCATCGGGCGTACGGCGTCCACGCCGGGTAGACCGTGACCTCGCCGATGGGGAACGCGGCGGCCCAGGTTTCTGGGTTGCTGTCGGCGACGCCGACGGCCAGCCGCCGGACGACCGCGGACCCGTCGGTTTCGCGCTCGGGGAGTTCGCCGTCGGTGACCAGCCGTTCCTGCACCAGGATGCCGGCGGCGTCGGCGAACCGGGGAACGGCGACGTCCATCAGCTCGGCTGCGGTGTTGCCCAGGTCGAGCGTGGTCCCGATCCGCGTGCTCGCCTCGTTGAGCAGCGCGAACCGTTCCCGGTCGCCGGGTCGTGGCGGGCCGGCCTGGCGGACGGAGACGAAGGCGGTGACCGAGATCTGCGGCCCCGACGCACCGGCGGCCGGGTCCCACCAGAACTCGACGTCCCGTTCTTCGCCATCGGCCGCCGGGATCGTCAGCACGCCGTTCCAGCGGCGGCCGGCGGCGACCTCGGCGAGCGCCTCCTGGATCCGGTCGCTCTGGTCGCGGGGGGTGAGCAGGTCGGCGGCCGCGCGGCCGAGCGCCCGCTCCGCCGGCCGGCCGAACAACTCGGCGGCGCCGGAACTCCACTGCAGCGCCCGTCCGTCGAGGGTCAGCGCGAACGTGACCGGGTTGGCCGGCGACCTCGACGCGCCACGGTCGGAACGGGCCGGCGGTTTGACGATGAACCGCGGCCGCGTGGGCTGGTCGGGTGGATCGGACTGGTCGAGCGGATCGGACTGGGCAAGGGGACCGATCGGATCGATCGGATCGAGCTGGCCGGGCCGACTGGCTCCGTCGGGCTGATGCGATCTCTCGGGCTGCGCGCCGGTCGGCGTCGTCGTTTCGCCGTCGCCGTCGTCATCATCGGCCGGCGCCGGCCGCCCGCCGCCGGCCGCTTCGGCGTCGGAGGAAGGGGCGGTCATGAGGCGGCGGGCCAGCTGGGCGACGGTATGGGCGTCCACCAGGGCTTGATGCCGAGGTCTTCGACGATGGCGCTCGCCCCGTTGTAGCCCGGCGCCCCGGACACCGAGCCGCCCGGGTGGCTGCTCGCGCCGCACAGGTAAAGGCCGTCGATCGGCGTACGGTAACGGCCAAGCTCGGGCACCGGGCGGTTGCCGCCGAGTTGGGCCGGCTCGTACGCGCCGACGTGGTGGCTGCCGCGCACCATGTTGACGCAACTCCGTTCGATGTCGAGCGGGCTGAACAGCCGCATGCCGAGCACCGGCGAGCCGGTGCCGGCGCCGGGCCGGAGGTTGGGCGCGTACTCCGCCCACTGCGCGAGCAGCAGCTCGGCGATCTCGTGTTGCCTGGCGTCCCAGTTGGCGGCGTCGCCATCGAGGTCGTACGGCGCCCAGGGCCACCAGAAGGCGACGTGCTTGCCGGGCGGCGCGTAGGACGGGTCGAACAGGCTGGGGACCGCGCCGTTGCCGGCCGGCCGCTCGGGCAGCCGGCCGGCGTGGATGTCCTCGAAGTCGCGGGTCAGCTCGTCGCTGGAGTCGGCGCCGAGGACGACCAGGAAGGCCCGCTCCACGTCGGGGTCGAACGCGGCCGCCCGGTAGCGGGGCGGCTCGGCCAAGGCCAGGTGCAGGCTGACGATGCTGTGCCCGGCCCACTTGTACGCCTCGACCTTGGCGGCCACCTCGGCGCCGAAGTTGTCCGGCCCGGCCAGGCGCAAAGTCTGCGGCGCGTCGACGGCGCTCGCCACGAAGCGGCCGGCGGTCAGCTCCCTGCCGTCGGCCAGCCGTACGCCGACGGCGCGCGCGTCGCCGACCAGGATCCGCTCGACGTGCGCGCCGGTCAGCACGCTGCCGCCGTGCTCGGTGATGACGCCCTCAAGCGCCCGCGCCACGTTGTCGGCGCCGCCGACGGGCAGGCCGAGCCGGGCGAGCCGGGACAGCAGCCGCGGAAAGAAGCCGCCGGTGCCCGGCACGTTCTCGACCGAGATCGCGTGCAGGAACGACTTGAACAGCACCCGGACCTGTTCGCTGTCGAAGTTGCGGTCCACCGCCTCGTACAGCGTCTGCGATACGTAGCTGAGCAGGTCGGCGCCGAGCTCGCCGCGCAGCCGTTGGGCCAGCTCGGCCGGCGGCAGCGGCGCCGAGTACAGGAAGCCGTTCATCAGCTCGCGGGCCTGCTCGCCATAGGTGCGATAGAGGTCGAGCCAGGTATCGGCGTCGGCCCGGGAGAAGCGGGCGAACGAGGCCGCGGTCCGCTCGGGGTCGCGGTGCACGGTGATGGCACGCCCGTCCCGGAAGATCATCGCGTGCTGGACGTCGGGATAGATGTAGCGCAGCCCGTACCTGTGCAGCTCGAGGTCGGCGGGGACCGGCCCCTCTTCGATGAAGTGGTAGTTGCTGTGCGTGTTGTGCCGGAACCCCGGCAGGGTCAGCTCTCGCGTCGCGCAAGCGCCGCCGGCCGCCGGATTGCGCTCCACCACCGCGACCGACAACCCGGCCTTGGCGAGGTACGCCGCGCAGGTGAGGCCGTTGTGGCCGCCACCGACGATGATGCCATCGAAGTCTGACACGCTGTCCTCTCTCGGAGTCGCCAACCCAGAAAGGATTCCGCCCGCGTCAGCTTAACGCCACACATTCCCCGAATTTTCCCCAAGAACCAGTGCATTTACTGCCAGATCATCACCACATCACAACAAACCCCATATTTTAGGACAGCTGTCCGAAATGCGGTTTAATCCCCCACGCACAGCGTTCTTTCCGTGTTCGTCCTCGCAGCCTGTCGCCGACTCCCGCCCGGCCCTTCGCCGGCTCTGCCGGGACGCGCGCCCGGCCTCGTTCCGCCGTCACCGCCATAGCACGCATCAGCCGGACAAGCCGTGGCCCGGCCGAAGCCGGCCGACGAGTTCGCCGGTGCGCTTCCCACGCATCCGGGGTGACCCCGATGTGCTGTACGTCGACCATGGTGACGTAGCCACCTGCGCCGGTGCCGGCATCGACCTGTGCATGC
>CALAED010000678.1 GCA_937891035.1 uncultured Thermomonosporaceae bacterium
CGACGGCCGCCGCACGGAGGTGCGCCAAGTAGAGGTACGGCGGACAGGGGGCCGGCACCGGAACGTGCCGGCGAGGGGATGACGGCGAGGGGATGACGATGGACCTCGAGAACGAGTTGCGGCAGGCGATGGCCGAGCACGTCGCTGACGTGTCGGCATCGGAATCGCTGGCCGCCGCGGCCCGCAGCGGCCACCACAGAACCGTCCGGGTGCGGGCGTTGACCGTCACCACGGTCGCCGCGACCGTCGTCGCCATCGCCGCCATGCCCGCCTACCAGGCGTTTCGGCCCGAGCCCGTCGGGGCACCCGGGCGGGCCCCGAGCGCTCCGCCGGCCGGTGGCCTGGCCCCGTCCGCGCCGCGCCCGGTGGAGGCGCCGGCGACTCCGTCCGCATCCCCCAGGTCGACGCCGCCCGTCGCCCGCCCCGGCACCGTTCATCCGCCGACGGCGCCGAGCTCGCACGGCCGCGGGCCGTCGCTGTTGACCTATCTGCCGTCCGGCCTGCGCCGGCCCGTCCCCTGCGCGACGACCAAGGCGGCCGACCGGCAGGTCACGTCGTGCCGATGGACGGGATCTGGCGGGCTGATCGAGATCAAGCTGATCCGCGGCCCGTTCGCCGACCCGTCCGACATCGGCTCCTTTCCCCCGATGTCCATGCCCGCCCGGGTGCACGACCGGCCCGCGATCCGGGGTGAGTGGCCCGACATGGGCAGCCAGGTGGCGTGGGTCGAACGACCCGGCCTCGGCGTCTGGGTCGGCGTCGGACGGAGCTTGAACGATCAGCTCATGCGTATCGCCGAGGGGGTGCGGGTCACCTCCTGAAAGGCCTCCGGGCCGCCGCGTCTTGCCCCTGCCGCGGCGGGCCGGAGCCGTTCAGCCCGCACGACCCCGATCGGCCGCGGGGGCCACGCGCTCTGCGGCGGCGCGGCGGCCCCTGCGGCCAACCTTCCCCGGCTTGCCCGCGGGCCCGCTTCCACGCCGGCCGGCGACCGCCCTAGATCGCCTCGGCCAGCAGCTTGCCGATCCTGCCCACGCCTTCGGCGAGGTCCTCGTCGCCGAGGGCGTACGAAAGCCGGAAGTAGCCGGCCGTGCCGAACGCCTCACCGGGCACCACGGCCACCTCAGACTCCTCAAGGACCACCTGGGCGAGGTCGAGTGAGGTCTCCGGCCGGCGGCCGCGGATCTCCTTGCCGAGCACGCCTTTCACCGACGGATAGACATAGAACGCGCCCTTGGGCTCCGGGCAGTACACGCCCGGGATCTCGTTCAACATGCGCACGGTCGTCCGGCGGCGGCGGTCGAAGGCGGTCCGCATGTCGGCGACGGCCGACAGGTCGCCCGACACGGCGGCGAGCGCGGCCGCCTGGGCGACGTTGCAGACGTTCGACGTCGCGTGCGACTGCATGTTCTGGGCGGCCTTCACCACGTCCGCCGGCCCGATCATCCAGCCGACGCGCCACCCCGTCATGGCAAAGGTCTTGGCGACTCCGTTGATCACGATGGTCCGGTCGGCCATCTCGGGGACCTCGACCGGCATCGAGGCGAACTCCGCGTCGCCGTACACCAGGTGCTCGTAGATCTCGTCGCTGACCACCCACAGCCCGTGTTCGGCCGCCCAGCGGCCGATCTCGCCGACCTGCGCCCGCGAGTAGACCGCGCCGGTCGGGTTGGACGGCGACACGAACAGCAGCACTTTCGTACGGTCGGTACGGGCGGCGTCGAGCCGATCCACGGTGGTCAGATAGCCGCTCGTCTCGTCGGTCGACACCTCGACGGGCACCCCGCCGGCCAGCTTGATCGCCTCCGGGTAGGTGGTCCAGTACGGGGAGATCACCAGCACCTCGTCGCCCGGGTCGAGCAGCGCGGCGAACGCCTCGTACACCGCCTGCTTACCGCCATTGGTGATCAGCACTTGCGTGGCCTCGACCTCGAGACCGGAGTCGCGGCGGGTCTTGGCGGCGACCGCCGCGCGCAGCTCGGGCAACCCGCCGGCCGGGGTGTAATGGTGGAATCGCGGCTCACGGCACGCCGCGGCGGCCGCGTCTACGATGTAGTCGGGAGTGGGAAAATCGGGCTCGCCGGCGCCGAACCCGATGACCGGCCGGCCGGCGGCCTTCAGTGCCTGGGCCTTGGCCGTGACGGCCAGCGTGGCAGATTCGGAGATCGCGGCGACGCGAGCTGAGATTCGACTCATGTCGCCATCGTCGCAGATGGCGACCGTACGCTTCATACGGATTCCCCGTCCTCGCCGCTCGATGCGGGCCTCCTGATCCCGCCGGTTCGACGTCCTCCTCGTTCGCCACGTACACTGCGTCTCTTAGTGATGATGCGTAGTACGGTCACGGCGGCTACCGTGGACGCAGCGTCACGCGCAAAGGGCAGTAGCTCAATTGGCCAGAGTCCCGGTCTCCAAAACCGGTGGTTGGGGGTTCGAGTCCCTCCTGCCCTGCGGAGTGCGCAGAGCGCTCGATGTCACGTGTCCGAGCGCGAGTGCGAGCGTGAGCATGCTCGAGATCGCGCGATACCACGGACACGACCGATGAGGTGAACGGCGGCACAGATGGCGACTGGGACCGACAACAAGCCGGCGAAAGAGGACAAGGGACGGCCACGGCGCAGATGGCCCAACCCCGCTCTGTTCGTGCGGCAGGTCATCGCTGAGCTGCGCAAGGTCATCTGGCCGACGCGCAAGAACCTCATCAACTATACGGTCGTGACGCTGATCTTCGTGCTTATCATGGTCGGCATCGTTTCGGCGCTCGACTTCGGGCTGACGAAGGCCGTTTTCGCGGTCTTCACCTGATCGGGCCGATCAACGCGTCGCCGCACCGCTCCACCCAACACCAAAGTCGTACGAGAGAGAGTCATCGTGTCCGAGTCCCCAGAGCCCCGCGACGAGGCCGGCGAGGAGGCCCGGTCGCCGGAGGAGGCGGCTGTGGCGGCCGAGGGTGGGGCCGCCCTCGCATCTGACGGGGAAGCGGCCATGGAGTCGGCGGCGGCCGCGGACGACGAGATCGACGGCGAGAAGCCCGCTGACGAGACCTTCGCGGACGACGCCGACGACGAACTCGACGATGACGACGCGGCCGAGCCGGTGGTCGAGGTCGACCCGCTGGCCGAGTTCAAGACCCAGCTGCGGCTGCAGCCGGGCCAGTGGTACGTCGTGCACTCCTATGCCGGCTACGAGAACCGGGTCAAGACCAACATCGAGACCAGGACGCAGTCCCTCAACATGGAGGACTACATCTTCCAGGTCGAGGTCCCGCAGCACGAGGTGACCGAGGTCAAGGGCGGCAAGCGGCAGAAGGTCAACGAAAAGGTGCTGCCGGGCTACATCCTGGTCCGCATGGAGCTCACCGACGAGTCATGGGCCGCGGTGCGCAACACCCCGGGTGTCACCGGCTTCGTCGGGCTGTCCAGCACGCCGTCGCCGCTCAGCCTGGACGAGGTCGCCAACCTCCTGGCGCCCGAGCCTGAGGAGCAGGCCAAGACCACCGAGGCCGCCAAGGTGGCCACGGTCGACTTCGAGGTCGGCGAGTCCGTCACCGTCATGGACGGCCCGTTCGCCACGCTGCCCGCGACGGTCAACGAGATCAACGCCGACACCCAAAAGCTCAAGGTGCTGGTTTCGATCTTCGGCCGAGAGACCCCGGTCGAGCTTTCGTTCAACCAGGTCGCCAAGATCTGAGGGCCAACCGGCGGATATCGGCGCGCCGGCGCCGGATATCCTTGCCACAGCGACAGACGTCCCCGCGTCGGGCGGGGCCGGTCCCAACACCGCGGCCCGAGTTCCAGCCGCGGTGTTGCCCGTGGACGCGGGAGTAGGGGCCAACGCACCATCAGGAACACGCAAAGGATCGGCACAGCATGCCTCCGAAGAGGAAAGTCAGCGCCGTCGTCAAGGTTCAGCTGCAGGCGGGCCAAGCGACGCCGGCGCCGCCCGTGGGCACCGCGCTCGGCCCGCACGGCGTCAACATCATGGACTTTTGCAAGCAGTACAACGCCGCCACGGATTCGCAGCGCGGGAACGTCATCCCCGTAGAGATCACCATCTACGAGGACCGCTCGTTTACTTTCATCACCAAGACCCCGCCGGCCGCGCAGCTGATCCTCAAGGCCGCCGGCGTCGAGAAGGGCAGCGGCACGCCGCACACGACCAAGGTCGGATCGGTCACCCGCGACCAGGTCCGCGAGATCGCGCAGACCAAGATGCCCGACCTCAACGCCAAGGATCTCGACGCCGCCGAGAAGATCGTCGCCGGCACCGCCCGATCGATGGGCATCGAGGTCAAGTAACCATCGAGGTGGGAGAGCCCGGCGCTGGCCCGCGACCACCGACCCGATCCAGAACCGGGAGCACACACATGAAGCGCAGCAAGGGTTATCGCAACGCGGACAAGGCGATCGACCGCGACCGGCTGTACACGCCGGTCGAAGCCGTCCGGCTGGCCAAGCAGACGTCGACGACCAAGTTCGACGCGACCATCGAGGTCGCGCTGCGGCTCGGCGTCGACCCGCGCAAGGCCGACCAGATGGTCCGGGGCACGGTCAACCTGCCGCACGGCACGGGCAAGACGGCCCGGGTGCTCGTCTTCGCCGGCGGCGCCAAGGCCGACGAGGCACGGGCGGCGGGTGCCGACTACGTCGGGTCCGACGACCTGATCGAGCGGATCCAGGGCGGCTTCCTCGACTTCGACGCCGTCGTCGCAAGTCCCGACATGATGGGCAAGGTCGGGCGGCTCGGCCGGGTGCTCGGCCCACGTGGTCTGATGCCGAACCCGAAGACCGGCACCGTGACCGGTGACGTGGCCAAGGCCGTCACCGACATCAAGGGCGGCAAGATCGAGTTCCGGGTCGACCGGCACGCGAACCTGCATTTCATCATCGGCAAGACGTCATTCTCCGACCGTCAGCTGGTGGAAAACTACGCGGCGGCGCTGGAAGAGATCCTGCGGCTCAAGCCGACGGCCGCCAAGGGCCGCTACCTCAAGAAGGCCACGATCGCGACGACAATGGGGCCGGGGATTCCCGTCGACCCCAACCTGACCAAGGCGCTCACCGCCGAGCTCGAAGAGGCGGCCGCGAGCTGAGCCGAGCTCAGTCGAGCTCACGCACACCCACCCTCCTTGGGTATCCGCCGGCCCGGCGGGTACCCAACGAGGGTGGTTCGCGTTCGCGTACGCCTCTGGACGCACGAGAGCGTGGCTCGATTGGTACCAACGGGGGATGCCGC
>CALAED010000679.1 GCA_937891035.1 uncultured Thermomonosporaceae bacterium
GCGTCGCGCGTTTCGTTGATGTCGCCCGTGAGAGTCTGTCGTCACTCAACGTACACATGCGTGAACGACATACGGGAGCGCGTATGCAGACCACGCGAGTGACGACGCTGATCGCGGCGACCGGCCTCGGCCTGGCCCTGGCGTTAGTCCTGTCCGGATGCTCGGGCGCAGCGAGCGGCGGCGGGACGACCACCCTGAGGATCAGCGCCAACTCGATCGAGGGCGGCAAGAACACCGCGAAGGCCGAGTGGATCAGCGACTACGTCATCCCCAGGTTCAAGGAATCCGAGCGGCGCAAGGGCAAGAAGGTCGACGTCAAGTTCGAGGGCACCGGAGTCGACGACGCGCCGTTCAAGCAAAAGACCGCGCTCGACCTCAAGACCGGCACGGCGGCCGACCTGATCGAGATCGACGGCATCTGGGTCGGCGAGTTCGCGCAGGCCGGCTACATCAAGCCGCTCGACCAGACCGTCGGCGCGAGTGCCGGTCAGTGGGACGGCTGGCGGCAGATCCCGGCGCCGGTACAGGCCATCATGTCGTTCAACGGGCGGCGGTACGGGCTGCCGACCGGCACCGACGGGCGCGTGCTGTTCTACAACAAGAAACTCTTCGCCCAGGCCGGGCTGCCCGCCGACTGGCAGCCCGAGAGCTGGGACGACGTCATGGCGGCAGGGCGAAAGCTCAAAGCGCTCGAAGGCGTCACGCCGATCCAGCTCAACGCGGGCACCGCCATGACCGAGGCGACGACCATGCAGGGTGTGCTCCCCTTGCTCGCCGGTACCGGGCGGGAGATCTACGCCGGCGGCAAGTGGCAGGGCGACACGCCGCAGCTCAGGGACGTGCTCGGCCTCTATCACAACGTCTACTCGACCGGTCTCGGCGACCCCAAGCTGCAGCAGAGCCCGCAGGGCCGGGACGAATCGTTCACCCGCTTCGCGGCGAACAAGGTCGGGATCCTGCTGGAAAGCGACTACTTCTGGCGCGAGGTGGTCGGGCCGGACGCGGACGTGGCGCCGATGAAGGACCGCGACCAGACCGTGGGATTCACCTTGATCCCGGCGATGCGGCCGGGCGGCGGCGTCCGCGGGCAGAGCCAGGTCAGCATGTCCGGCGGCGTCGGCTGGGTGCTGAACCCGCGCACCAAGAACGCCGCGCTCGCGTGGGACCTGCTGACGTTCATGCAGAGCCATGACGCCGTCAAGGAGGAGGTGCGCCGCGGCGCGGTCGGCATCAGCCCGCGCGACGACGTCAACGCCGAGACGCTGACCGGCGATCCGCTGCTGCGGTTCATCGCCACCAAGGTGTTGCCGATCACCTCTGTACGCCCCGGCCTCGCGGCCTACCCACAGGTGTCAGCGGCGCTGCAGCGGGCGACCGGCGACGTCGTGTCGGGCGACGGCGTCGAGCAGGCCGCGCAGGCGTACGAGCGGAACCTGGAGCAGGCCGTCGGTGGCGCGAACAACGTCAGCACCGGTTGACGCGCCGGCGATCCGCACGCCGGCCGCGGACGCCGCGGACGCGTCCGGTCTCGGGCGGCGGCGGGCGCTGACCTTCGTCGCCCCCGCCCTGCTGCTGATCGCGGTCTTTTTGGTCCTGCCGGCGTTGTGGACTCTCTACCTCGGGCTGACCAACTATCGGCTGACCGGGCTGGAGGCGGCGAACCCGGAGGTCGTCGGCACCGCCAACTACTCGAGCGCGCTCAAAGACCCGGAGTTCCATGACGCGCTCGGCCGTACGCTGCTGTTCGTCTTCGGCTCGGCGGTCATCGGCCAGAACCTGCTCGGTTTCGCGCTGGCCTGGTCGCTGCGGTCGGTGCGCCGCTGGGTGCGAACCGCCGTCGAGGCGGTCGTGCTGGTGGCCTGGATCCTGCCCGGGGCCGTGGTGGCGTGGCTGTGGATCGCGTTCCTCGAGGACCAGGGCGGCACCCTGAACGCGATCTTGCACACGCCGGGCAGCGACTGGTGGTTCGACCATCCGATGGGCGCGCTGATCGTCTTCAACATCTGGCGGGGCACGGCGTTTTCGATGATGCTGTTCGCCGCCGCGTTGTCGAGCGTGCCGCCGAGCCAGTTGGAGGCCGCGCGGCTGGCCGGGGCATCCGGCTGGCGGCAACTGCGCGACGTGGTGATCCCGAGCATCCGCGGGCACATCCTGACGAACACGCTGCTGATCAGCCTGTGGACGTTCAACGACTTCACCCCGTACCTCATCACCAAGGGCGAGCCGCACGGCGCCTCGGCGGTGCTGCCCGTCTACATCTACCTGACCGCGCTGCCGGGTGAGCGGCTCGGCTTCGCCAGCGCCATCTCACTGATCATGTTGCTGATCAACCTGGTGCTGGCGCTGATGTACGTCGGGGTGCTGCGCCGGAGGCCGGCATGAGCGGCGCCACCCTGAGCGCGCGCGTGGTGGTCCGGCGGATCGGGTTCTACGTCTTCGTGGGGCTTGTCACCGCGTTCTTCGCGCTGCCGATGCTGTGGCTGGTCACCGCTCCCTTCTCGGCCCGGCCGGGGTTCAGCGTGGACTGGCCCGACTTCACGCTGGCCAACTTCACGTCGCTGACCGAGAACACCGACGCGCTGCCGTCGTTGTACAACTCCGCGGTGCTGTCGCTGTGGACCATGGCCGTCACCGTGACCGCCGCCGCGCTGGCCGCGTACGCGCTCAGCCGGGTGCGGATCCCGGGCCGGGACGGGCTGCTCTACCTGCTCCTGCTGCTGTCGTCGGTGATCACCGGGACGGCGGCCATGGTGCCGATCTTCCAGCTCATGTTCACGTTGCGTCTGCTCGACAAGGACGTCGGCGTGATCTTGGTGCTGACCGGCGGGCTGCTGCCGGCCGCGATCTTCATCCTCAAGGACTTCATGGACGGCATGCCGCGCTCGTATGAGGAGTCGGCGCGGGTTTTCGGCGCCGGGCCGCTGCAGGTGCTCGGCCATGTGGTGCTGCCGAACGTGCGGCCTGGTCTCGCCACGATCGCGGTGTGGGCGGTCGTCCAGGTGTGGGGCAACTTCCTCATGCCGTTCCTGCTGTACCGTTCGCCGGAAAAGCAGCCCGCGGCGGTCACCCTCAACACGTTCTACACCCAGGGCGGCCAGCCGAACCTCGCGCTGATCTCGACGTTCTCGCTGCTCTACTCAATCCCGGTGGTGATCATGTTCTTGTTCGTGAGCCGCCGGTACGGCTTCCGCTTCCACGGGGGTGTCAAGGCGTGAAGGTCGTGATCGACGAGGTCACCAAGGTCTTCGACGGCGGTGGGGTCCGGGCGCTCGACGGGCTGTCGCTGGACATCGCGGACGGTGAGTTCTTCGCGCTGCTCGGGCCGTCCGGGTGCGGCAAGACCACGCTGTTGCGCACGATCGCCGGCCTGGAGACCGCGACGAGCGGGCGGATCCTCATCGGCGAGCGGGACGTGACGGCACTCGAGCCGGGCCGGCGCGACGTCGCCATGGTCTTCCAGGACTACGCCTTGTTCCCGCACATGACCGTCGCCGACAACATCGCCTACCCGCTGCGGATCCAGAAGATGGGCCGGGCGGCGCGGCGGGCCCGGGCGGCCGAGACCGGCGCCGGCCTGTCGCTGGCCGAGTACATGGAACGCCGCCCCGCGCAGTTGTCCGGCGGCCAGCAGCAGCGCGTCGCGCTGGCCAGGGCGATGGCGGCGCAGCCGACGGTGTTCCTGCTCGACGAGCCGCTGTCCAACCTGGACGCCCGGCTCCGGCTCGAGGCCCGTACGTTCCTCAAAAAGCTCCAGCACGATCTGGGCGTCACCACGGTGTTCGTCACCCACGACCAGGCAGAGGCGCTCGCGCTCGCCGACCGCATCGCGGTCATGGCCGACGGGAAGATCGAGCAGATCGGCACGCCGCGCGAGATCTTCCAGCGCCCGGCCAACGTCTTCGTGGCCGGCTTCATCGGCTCCACTCCGATGAACCTGTTCGCCGGCCGCTGCCAAGGCGAAGCGGGGGCCGGGGCAGGGGTGATCGATGTCGGCGGGG
>CALAED010000680.1 GCA_937891035.1 uncultured Thermomonosporaceae bacterium
TGGGACTGGTCGGCGAGTCGGGCTCGGGCAAGAGCCTGACGCTGCGCGCGCTGCTCGGCCTGCTGCCGCGCCCGGCGCGGATCGCCTCGGGGACCATCTTGATCGACGGTGCGGACGTAACCGGACTGGCGCCCAAGCTGTTGAGGCGCCGGCTGACCGACACGATGAGCATGGTCTTCCAGGACTCCCTGACGGCGTTGAACCCCGTCATGCGGGTGGGCGACCAGATCGCCGAGGCGCCGGTGCGCAGGCTCGGCGCCTCTCGCGCGGAGGCCAGGGCGACCGCCGTCGACCTCATGGCGGCGGTCGGCATCACCGATCCCGAACGCCGCTACCGCATGTACCCGCATGAGCTGTCCGGTGGGATGCGGCAGCGGATCTGCATCGCGATCGCGCTGTCGACCAAGCCGCGGCTCATCCTCGCCGACGAGCCGACCACCGCGCTCGACGTGACGATCCAGGCCCAGGTCCTCGGTCTGCTCGGCCGGTTGCGGCGGGAGGAGCACGTTGGTCTGCTGCTGGTCAGCCACGACCTCGCCGTGGTCGGGCAGACCTGCTCGCGGCTGTACGTGATGTACGCGGGCAAGGTCGTGGAGTCAGGCGACCTGAGGGACCTGGTCACCGCGCCCCGCCACCCGTACACGTTCTCGCTGCTGCGTTCGGTGCCCGACCCGGACCGGCGCGTCGCGCGGCTGCTTTCGATCCGGGGCCGGCCGCCCGACCTCGCCGAACCCATCAACGGGTGTGCCTTCGCCGTTCGGTGTCCGTTCGCCGAAGACGCCTGCCGCGAGTGGGAGCCGGAACTGGTCGAGGAGGGGCCGGGCAGACACAGCGCCTGCCGTCGCTCCGGCACCGCGGATCGGTGGGCCGCGATGGTCGCTGAGGAGGTGAGCCGGTGATGGCGGGGGAAGAGATCCTTGCCGTCGAGCGCCTGGCCCGGCACTTCGTCCCGCAGGTGTCGGTCATCGACCGGCTCTTCGGTACGAAGCCGACGCCGAACCGCGCGGTCGACGGTGTGGACCTGGTGTTGCACAAGGGGGAGACGCTCGGCCTGGTCGGGGAGTCGGGGTGCGGCAAGTCCACCCTCGCGCGCCTGATCGTCGGCCTCCACCGCCCGACCGCCGGCGTGATCCGCTACGCGGGCGAGGTCCTGCCGGCGAAACGGACCAGGGCCCAGCAGCGCGCGATCCAGATGGTCTTCCAAGATCCGTACAGCTCGCTGAACCCGCGGATGACGGTCGGGCAGATGCTGTCCGAACTGCTCAGGTTCCACAAGGTGGTCCCGCGTACCAAGGTGCGCGAGCGCAGCAGGGAGCTGATGCACCTGGTCGGCCTGCCGGACCGCGCCCTGGGACAGCGACCGCGGCAGTTTTCCGGCGGGCAGCGCCAGCGCGTCGGCATCGCGCGGGCCCTGGCGCTCGAACCGACTGTGCTGCTCGCCGACGAACCCGTATCGGCGCTGGACGTTTCGGTGCAGGCCACCATCATCAACCTGTTCGCCGATCTCAAGGCCGCGCTCGGCCTGTCGGTCATCTTCGTCTCGCATGACATGGCGGTGGTGCGGCAGATCTGCGAGCGGACCGTGGTGATGTACCAGCGCCGCATCGTCGAGACCGGGATCACCGACGCCCTATTCGACGACCCGGCGCATCCGTACACCCGGCTGCTCACCGGCTCGATTCCCCGGCTGCCCTGACGACTATGTGGATTATGTGGATGCCGCCAAAGCGACGATGGCGTCGATCAGTTGCGGGCCGTCGAGCAGCGCCCTGTCGTTGTGGTCGGCCCCGGCCACCTCGACCGCCCGGACGTGACCGGCGGCGCGCCGGACGACTTCGCGGCTCTGCCCGGCCGGCACGATCGAGTCGGCCGTCCCGTACACGACGGTGGTCGGCGACTTGATCGCCGCTATCCGCTCGGCGACCGGGAACCGGTCCCTGAGCAGCGCGCGCACCGGAAGGTAGGGGTAGTGCGCCCGTCCGACGGCGGCGAGGTCCACGAATGGCGACCGCAACACCAGCCCGGCCGGCGGATCGGTCATGGCCAGCCCGGTGACCACGCTGGCGCCGATGCTCTCCCCGAAGTACAGCAGCCGGCCGCGCGCCACCTTCAACTCGTCGGTGAGGTAGCGGTGCGCGGCGCGGACGTCGCGGTCGAGCCCGGCCTCGCTCGGGCTGCCCGGGTTGCCGCCGTACCCGCGATAGTCCATCAGCAGCACCCCGACGCCGCGCGCGGCCAGCGCGGCGGCAAGTGGCGCCCGGACCGCCCGGTTGCCCGCGTTGCCGGGCGCGACCAGCACCACGGGACCGTCGCCGGGTGGGGGCGTGAACCATGCGCCGAGCCGCAGGCCATCGTCGGTCTGGTACGTCACATCGCGCACACCGGGCGGCGGCGGCCCCGGCGAGCCGCGGTCGGGGAAGTAGATGAGCTTTCGCTGGCCCGCCCACGCCAGCACGAGCAGCAGCGCCACCACCAGGACCGCCACCACTATGACACGGATCAACGGCGGCGCCCATCCGGGCACGCCCCCCATGCGGCACCCCCCTGCCTGATCACCGCCTTGTCTCAGCCTAACGGGAAGCCCGAGAGGCTACTGAGAGATGCGCCGGGATGGTGACAGCGGCGGGTAACGCCAAGCTGACGGCAGACGCGTCTGGGACGAGCCGGGTGACGCACCGACACGAAGGTGGCAGGTGCCAGATAGGGGGCGACTCCACGATCTCGGGCACGTGTCGGTGTGCCGTGGCGACGCTCACGCTGAGCCCGGAGATGGTGACACATTGGAGTTGTTACAAAATGCTTGACTGGCAGCAAGAATGCTGTCTATAGTCGCGCCATGCCGGGGTGGCGGAAGCTGGAATACGTAGCCGATCTTGCATTGGTGATCTCATCGAGATATGGGGGTTCGACTCCCTCCCCCGGCACTAATGTCGGGCATGAAGAATCGACTATTTATGTCTGAGAAATTCATGCGCAAAGAGTCGACCGTGGTGTTTTCGTACCCGCCGGTGTCCAGTGTTTGGCATCTGCCGATGGGGATCGGGTACCTGGCCGGTGCCTTAGCGGAACGTGGTCATCGAGTCGAGCAAGAGTATGGATACATAAAAGCCCTCGAGCACGTCCTTCGTGGTCACGGCGGAAGCCGTATCGACAACGCGTTAGCCGTTGTTCGCTCTCCCGAGAGTTCGATAGTCGAACGCTATGACGCGCGCGTCACCTTCGAGGACGTGTCCCGTCGAGTTGAGTCTGGGATCGAGACCTTTGTCGTCGAACGCAACAACGTGCGATGCGACTATAGCCGTTTCAAGGGTGACATCGATGAGCTCGATCGAATCCTGAGAAAACCCGAAGAGCATGTCTTCTATGATTATTTTGCGAACGTCGAAGTGCCGCGGGTCGCCGCGATGCGGCCAGATGTCTTCGGCGTAAGCATTTCGGATGAACGCCAACTGGTGAGCGGCTGCATCCTGGCGTCGATCGTCAAACAGGCGGTGCCGGGCGTCCGGGTGATCATGGGGGGCAACTATTGGGCGCGCGTCATGGACGCCTACGAGGACCCGAGATTCGCCGCGTTGTTCGATCATTGGGACGCCATCGTCTACTCCGAGGGATTCCA
>CALAED010000681.1 GCA_937891035.1 uncultured Thermomonosporaceae bacterium
CCGTTGAAGCTGCTGAGACGCTTCATACCGAGCGTGCGACTGGGTAACCTGGCGTTCGACCTCAGCTTCACGGTGCTCTTCCTCGTGGTCCTGATCATGATCACCTTCGTGCAGTCGATCTGATCGGATACCGTCCTTTGGACAGACTCCAAGCGCGCCAAGGAGACGAACATGCCGTTGACACCCGCCGACGTGCGGAACAAGCAGTTCAGTACCACCCGGCTACGGCCGGGTTACGACGAAGAGGAGGTCGATGCCTTCCTCGACGAGGTCGAGGCGGAGCTCGACCGCCTGATCCAGGAGAACGAGGAGCTGCGCGCCAAGCTGGCCGAGTGCCTGCGGGGCAAGGTGCCGGCCATGGCCGCACCGATCGTGGAGCCCAAGCCGGACGTGTCTCCGGTCCCTGAGCCGATGAAACCCGAGCCGCCCAAGCCCGAGCCGGAGCCCATGGTCGGCCTCGGCATGGGCGCGCCGAGCGGTGAGGACAACATGGACACCGCCGCGCGTGTACTCGCGCTGGCCCAGCAGACCGCCGACCAGGCGATCGCGGACGCCCGGCGGGAGGCCGACGAGACGCTCGGCCGTGCCCGTCGCGAGGCCGAGGAGATCCTCGGCAAGGCCCGCCGCCAGGCCGACCAGATCGTGAGCGAGGCGCGCTCGCGGGCCGAAGGGCTAGATCGCGACGCGCAAGAGCGGCACCGCCAGGTCATGGGCTCGCTCGTGCAGCAGCGCGAAGAGCTCGAGCGCAAGGTCGACGACCTGCGCGCCTTCGAACGCGAGTACCGCAGCAGGCTCAAGGTCTACCTCGAAGGCCAGCTCAGAGACCTCGAGGTGGGTGCCACCGAGGGCGGCGCGTTCGCGGGTGCCGCGAACAACGCTCCCGCCCAGGCGAGCATGCCGCACGCCGCGGAGGCGCAGACCCGCAACGGCCAGCAGAACGTCATTCCCGGCGCCGGCGCTCCGGGCAACACCGGGCCAAACCCGTTCCCGCCGCCGGCCGAGCCCGCCCAGCACGCGCAGCACTCGAGTACGGGCGCCTTCCACGGGGCCGACGGCCCGCCGCACGACCGGCGCTAGGCGCACGACCGAGTGTGGGCGGCAGCCCATAGCGGAAGTCAGCTAGAGGAAGTGACCCAGTGATCATCCTGAGTGGCGTACTCGTGGTCGTCGCGATCGCCCTGCTCATCGCGGGTATCGTGGCCGGCAACTCGGGTACCGAGGTGGCGGGCCTGGACGGCCTGAACCTGATCTATATATCGATCGGGGTCAGTATCGTCTCCGCCCTCTTCCTGGCCATCGGGGTGTTCTTGCGGCGCAAGGATCTGTTCGGACCACCGACCGCTAACGCGACCGGCCCAGCGGCGCGCACCGCCAGGCGCGGCAAGGCCGCCAAGACGGCGACAACGCAGACCGATGCCGGCGCGACGACGACAGCGATATCTGGGGGGACCGGGGGGACCTCGGTCTACCCGACCGGCAGCCACCCGTCGGGCTCTGATCCCGACACGGCCGATCTCGCGGCGATGATGCCGCCGGCCGGCGATGTGCCCGCCACCGCGGTGGTGTACGTGGTTCCCGGTCGTCGCCGTTACCACATCGACAGCTGCCGTCAGCTGACCGGCCGGAGCAAGGAAGAGCTGACCTTCGAAGAGGCGCACGAAGAAGGTTTCAGCCCCTGCACGGCCTGCATGCCGGACACCGCGCTCGCCGCGCGTGCCGTCGCCGGCGGCCTCGTCACGGCGGAGGAGTCCACGACAAAATCCGCAGCCGGCCGCGAATCCGAAGCGGCCGACTCGGCGGCGACCGCGTCCGAAGACGAACGCGGTGCCGTCGGCCATGCCGAATGGTCGGGAGCCAACGGCTCGCTGAGTTCGGTCACCCCGGTGCAGCGGCAGGCGCTGGAGGACTTGGCCGACGACGAGCCGGTCCGACCGGCCACAGAGCAGAACGGCGGCCTGTTGCCCGGGGAGGACGCGGGGGAGGCCGACCCCGCCGCCGATACGGCGGCGGCCGACGACGATATGGTCGTGAAGCAGGCGCCCGACGCCCCCGCCTCCGCGGCCACCGACGAGCATGAGCAGCCGAACGAGCAGGACGAGCCGGATGATCCCGGCAACGCACCCACCGCACCCACCGCCGCCGAGGTGCCGCCGCAGGCGACCCGTTCCACCCCCGCCGACGCGGGCGATGGTTCGCTGGTGCGGATCCTCAGCGGCACCAAGCGTTACCACCGGCCGGACTGCGCGCTGATCGAGGACATCGGCGACGACGCCGACGATCTGGAATCGTTGAGCCGCGCCGAGGCCAAGGCCCGCGGTTGCACGCCGTGCCTGGTCTGCCAGCCCGACAAAGAGCCCGCCACCCGCGACTGAACTCACGCGACCCCACGCGACGACCGCGACTGACCACGCGTCGCCTCCGTTGAGTGGCTTGGCGGCGGCGGCCGGTGTCTCAGCCGCCTGCGGGCGACGACCTGCGGAGCCAGAAGGTGAGCGTCAGGTCCGCGCCGCGATGCTCGGGCGGGCCGTCGACCGCGGGCGGCCGGCCCTCGTGCATGGCGACGGCCAGCACCTCGTCGGCCACCTCCGTGCCGTGGGCGTGCAGGGCATCCGTCACGTCGGCGTCGTCGCTGCGCCACCACAGCTCGATCCGGTCGGTGACCTGGAGTCCGTCGGCCTTGCGCGCCTCCTGCACCAGCCTGATCACCTCGCGCGCGATACCGGCCCGTCGCAGCTCTGGTGTGACGGTCAGATCAAGCGCGAGGGTTTCGCCGCCGGCGCTCTCCACGGCCCACCCACTGCGCGGCCGCTCGGTGACGATTACGCAGTCGGCCTCGACGGTGAGCTCCCCCAGTTCGGGCGTCTCGACCGTCGCCCGGCCGTCGGCCCGCAGCGCCGTCACCAGGTGCGCCGGGTTCGCCGCCCCGATCGCGGCCGCCACCTTCGGCGTGTCCTTTCCGTGCCGCCGGCCGAGCTCGCGGAAGTTGGGCTTCACCTCATACTCGACGAGGTCGCCGCCGATCGACGCCAACTGGTCGAGGCGGCCCACGTTCAGCTCGTCGGCGATCTGGGCGGTCAGTTCGGCCGGCAGCGCGGCCGAGCCGGGCGCCCCGATCAGGGCCCGGCCCAGCGGCTGGCGGGTCCGTACGCCCGACGACGCCCGGGCCGCCCGGCCCAGCTCGACGAGCCGCCGCACCAGCGCCATCTGCTCGGTGAGCGTGGCGTCCAGCAGCGCCGGGTCGGCCGTCGGCCAGGCGGCGAGGTGGACCGACTCGGGCGCGTCCGGCGAGCGCAGGACGTCCCACAGGTAGTCGGTGATGAACGGCACGATCGGCGCCAGCAGCCTGGTGAGCGTCTCCAGGCACTCATAGAGGGTCGCGAACGCCGCCGCGCCCTCGGGTGAGTCCGGGCCCTCCCAGAACCGGCGGCGCGACCGCCGTACATACCAGTTCGACAGGTCGTCGATGAACTCGGCGAGCCGCCGGCCGGCCCGCGCCGTGTCGAAGTCCTCCAGCGCGGAATCGACCTCACCGACCGTCCGATGCAACTCGGCCAGCGCCCATCGGTCGAGCAGCGGCCGCCGCTCGGGGGGCGGCGCCTCGCCGGCCAGTTCCGGCGTCCAGGCGCCGGCCGACGTGGCCGCCGCGTTGGCGTACAGCACGAAAAACGAGGCGGTGTTCCAGTAGGTCAGCAGCACCTTGCGGACGATCTCTTCGAGCGCCCCGTCGCCGACCCGGCGGGCCGACCACGGCTGGCCGGTCGCCGCCATGTACCAGCGCAGCGCGTCCGCGCCGTGCTTGTCCATCAGCGGCATCGGCTCAAGCACGTTGCCGAGGTGCTTGCTCATCTTCCTGCCGTCCTCGGCCAGGATGTGGCCCAGGCAGATGACGTTCTCATACGAGGACCGGTCGAACACCAGCGTGCCGACGGCCATGAGCGAGTAGAACCAACCGCGGGTCTGGTCGATCGCCTCGCAGATGAACTGCGCGGGGTAGGACGCCTCGAAGGTCTCGTTGGCCACGTGGGGCGCGCCCCACTGGGCGAAGGGCATCGATCCGGAGTCGTACCACGCGTCGATCACGTCCGGTACGCGCCGCGCCTCGCCGCCGCACTCGGGGAAGGCGACGTCGTCGACGTACGGCCGATGCGGATCCAAGCCGGAAAGGTCGCGTCCAGCGTGCTCGGACAGCTCGGCGAGCGAGCCGACGCAGGTGATGTGGTCGTCGGCGCACACCCACAGCGGCAACGGTGTGCCCCAGTAGCGGCTTCTCGACAACGACCAGTCGACGTTGCCCCGCAGCCACTCGCCGTAGCGGCCCCACTTGACCGTCTCCGGATACCACGTGGTCCGTTCGTTCTCGGCGAGCAGGCGGTCCTTGATGGCCGTCGTCCTGATGTACCAGGCGGGCAGGGCGTAGTAGAGCAACGGCGTGTGACAGCGCCAGCAGTGCGGGTAGCTGTGCTCGTACGACTCCGACCGGAACAGCACGCCGCGGGCCTTGAGGTCGGCCAGCAGAGTCTTGTCGGCGTCCTTGAAGAACGCGCCGCCAACCAGCGGCACCGAGTCGGCGAACGCCCCGTCCGGCCGCACCGGGTTGACGACGGGTAGCCCGGCCGCGCGGCAGGCGGCCAGGTCGTCGGCGCCGAACGCGGGCGCCAGGTGCACCAGGCCGGTGCCGTCTTCGACGGTCACGAAGTCGGCCGTCAGCACCCGGTGGGCGTCCGGGATCTCCACGAGTTCGAAGGGGCGCTGGTAGGTCGTACCCGCAAGGTCACCGCCGCCGAGTCGGTCGACGATCTCCCAGCCCGCGCCGAGCACCCGCTCGAACAGCGGCTCGGCCACCACGACCTGTTCGCCGCGCTCGTCATGGTCGTCCTGGTCGCCGTCGCCGTCTTGCGCGCCGCCGGTGGCCCTGGCCACGACATAGGTGACGTCCGGATGGACGGCGACCGCGGTGTTGGAGACCAGGGTCCACGGCGTGGTGGTCCACACCAGCAGGGACGCGCGGCCGGCCAGCGGGCCCGACGTGATCGGGAACCGGACCGTGACTGACGGGTCGACCACCGTCTCGTAGCCGCCGGGCTGCCCGAGTTCGTGGTCGGACAGCGGGGTGCCGCAGCGCGGGCAGTAGGGGCTGATGCGGTGATCGCGGACCAGCAGGCCCTTGTCGAAGATGACCTTGAGTGACCACCACACGGCCTCGACGTAGTCGGTGTCCATCGTGCGGTAGGCAGCGGAGGTGTCGATCCAGTAGCCCATCCGCTCGCTGAGCTCTTCCCAGGCGTCGACGTGCCGAAGCACCGACTCGCGGCAGCGGGCGTTGAACTCGGCCACGCCGTAGGCCTCGATGTCTCGTTTGCCGGAAAGGCCCAACTCTTTTTCCATGGCCACCTCGACGGGCAGGCCATGGCAGTCCCAGCCCGCCTTGCGGATGACGCGGTGGCCCTTCATGGTTTTGAACCGGGGAAACAGGTCTTTGAACGTCCGGGCCTCGACATGGTGCACGCCCGGCATTCCGTTGGCGGTTGGCGGACCTTCGTAGAACACCCAGCTCGGTCCGGCCGCCGTCCGCTCGAGCGACCGCTCGAAGACCTTGCCCTGCTGCCAGCGGGCCAGCACCTCTCGCTCCAAGGCGGGCAGGTCGACCTGCGCGGGGAGCGGTTGGAACCTCTTGCTCACGGGTGTACCTCCAGCGACCTGCACGGACCCAGAGGGACGAGGCGCCTGGCGCCCCGCGGTACCACCCTCCTTGACCGCGCCTGGGGCGCGGCCCACTTCGTTCCAGTCACGACCACCGGGTCTACTGAGCTCTCCCGAGCCGTTCTTCCGGCCGCTCCGAGGTGATCAGACCGCCGCGCACACCTCCGGGCTCACACCGCCCCCGGATCGCTTTGGGCTGCCTGCGGCGGCAGGTGTCCCCATCAACACGTGCCGATGAGACTGCCGACTGAGACGATTGTACGGGCACTGAGCGCCCGAACCCGACCCATTTAGCCGTGTGGCCGGCTCGAGGGCCGACCGGGGACAATCGGCGGGGAAACCTCGGGAGGACGGCCGTGGGCATGCGGGTGGCGATTCGGGTGCGGCCGGGCGCGGCCCGCACCCGCGTCGGCGGAACGTACGGCGGGGACGCCGCTTCCGGCGGCGGGGGCGGCGCCGCGGGCGGCGCGGCGCTCGTCGTCAAGGTCGCCGCCAGGGCCGTGGACGGCAAGGCGACCGAGGCGGCGCTGGCCGCCGTGGCTGCGGCCCTGGGCGTGCGCCGCGGGGACATACGGCTGGTCAGCGGCGCCACGAGCAGAGACAAGGTCGTCGAGGTGGACGGTGATGTGGCACAGCTCACGCGCCGGATTGACGAACTTCGGGGTTCTTGACCACTCGTCATTGGGCATATGCGGCGTGTGACTTACCCCGGTTGTTTGCCGTATGGCGAACTGCGACCTATGCTGCGCGCACTGCATGTCGTAAAGATCAGCGCGAGGGAGCCCGACATGGCCGGCACCGCGAGCGCGGGGAGGGGCAAGACCCCTTCCAGTGACACCACCCGACGGACCCGCGCGTCGGCCTCGTCCAAAGCGACGGGCTCGACGAAACGGCGCCGGGCGGGGGCGCCCCCGGCGTCGGACCGGGTCGGCCGGCTGCCGGTCCGATCCGGCGAGGAGCGCTGGACCGCGGAGGAGCTCGCCGCGGTACGGTCCGGGCTCAACCAAGAAAACGATGATCTGCTCGCCGAGATCGCCCGCGCGGAGACGCAGATCGCCGACCGCCTCGGCGACACCAGCGAGGGAGCGGGCGACGACCAGGCCGACGCGGGCGCGAAGACCTATGCCCGCGAACACGAGCTCTCGTTGACCTACAACGCCCGCGAGCTGCTGGCCCAAAACGAGCGCGCGCTGCACCGGATCGACGCCGGCACCTACGGCGTGTGTGAATCGTGCGGCAATGCCATCGGCAAGGCACGCCTGCAGGCCTTCCCTCGTGCGACCCTATGTGTGACATGCAAACAGCGCGAGGAGCGTCGCTGAGCGACGCCAACAACACAGCAAAGTCTCCGGAGGAGGGGGCGATGCGGGCGCGGCGCCGCATGGGCGTCCTGTTCGCCGTCGCGGTGGCCGCACTGGCGCTCGACACCCTCTCCAAGATCGCCGCGGTGGCCGAGCTCGAGCATCGTGAGCCGATCCGTCTGCTCGGCGGCCTGCTCACGCTGACCGTCTCCCGCAACAGCGGGGCGGCGTTTTCCATCGGCACCGGGATGACGATCGTCTTTACCGTGATCGCGGTCGGCGTGGTCGTCGCGATTCTCCGTACCGCGCGCCGGCTGCGCAGCCTGCCCTGGGCGATCTCGCTCGGGCTGCTGCTCGGCGGCGCCACGGGCAACCTCGTCGACCGCATCGTCCGCTCGCCGGCCCCGCTGCAGGGCCACGTCGTCGACTGGATCGAGCTGCCGCACTGGCCGGTGTTCAACCTGGCCGACTCGGCGATCGTCTGCGGCGGCGCGCTGGCCGTGCTGCTGGCCGCCCGCGGCCTGCAGATCGACGGCGGCCGGGTGCATCCGCAGCGATCGAAGCCGGAGCGGCCGTCCCCGCCGGACGCCGAGCCCGGCGCCAGATCCTGACGCCGATGGCGGACGTACGCAGCCTCCCGATCCCCGACGGCCTGGAGGGCGAGCGGCTCGACGCCGCGCTGGCCCGCCTGTTCGGCCTGTCGCGCGCCCGCGCCGCCGACGCGATCTCCGCCGGTGACGTCCTGGTGGACGGCCAAGCGGCGGCCAAGTCGGACCGGGTGCGCGCCGGGGCGTGGCTGGAGGTGACGCTGCCGCCGCCGGTGGCGCCGCCCGCGCCGGTCGCCGAGCCGGTGCCGGGCATGACGATCGTGTACGAGGACGACGACATCGTCGTGGTCGACAAGCCGATCGGGGTCGCCGCGAACCCGACGACGGGCTGGACCGGGCCCACGGTGATCGGCGGCCTGCTCGGCGCGGGCCACACGGTCGCCACCAGCGGCGCCGCCGAACGCCAAGGCATCGTGCACCGGCTGGACGCCAACACGACCGGCGTCATGGTGGTGGCGAAGAGCGAACTGGCCTACTCGCGGCTCAAGCGGGCCTTCAAGGAGCGTCGGGTCGACAAGCGCTACCACGCGCTGGTGCAGGGCCATCCCGATCCGTTCCGGGGCACCGTGGACGCTCCCATCGACCGGCATCCGGCCGGCGACGGCCGGTTCGCCGTCGTCGCCGGGGGCAAGCCGGCGGTGACCCACTACGACACGATCGAGGCTTTCCGGGCGGCCAGCCTCCTGGAGATCGACCTCGAGACCGGGCGGACCCATCAGATCCGCGTGCACATGGCGGCGATCCGGCACCCCTGCGTCGCCGACCTCGCCTACGGCGCCGACCCCACCCTGGCCGCCCGGCTCGGGCTCACCCGCCAGTGGCTGCACGCCGTCCGGCTCGGCTTCGAGCATCCGGCCCACGGGGAGTGGGCGGAGTTCGACAGCCCGTACCCCGACGACCTCGCCCATGCCCTCGGGCTCATCCGCGCCGAATCCTGACCCATCCTCAGGGTGGCGGCCGCGCCGGCCCGCTACCAAAGCAGGCGCAAGACAGCCGTCGCGGCGGCCGCGACGAGGAGGACGACGAGGAACGGGGCGCGCAGCAGCAGGGCGACCATAGCGGCGGCGAGGCCGGCGAGGCGGGGGCCGTCGGCCTCCAGCGCCCGGCCGTCGCCGAGCGCCTGCACCGCGACCAGGGCGGTGAGCAGCGCCACCGGGACCAACTCGGTGAACCGGCGGACGCGGACGTCGGCCAGCATCCGCCCCGGCATGACGAGCCCGGCCAGCTTGAGCGCGTAGCAGCCGAGACCGGTGATGACCACCGCGAGCCAGATGTTCACCGCTCACCGGCCTCCGGGTTGCTTTGGCACCGCCGCCGCCGGACGGTGGTCGCCGGCCGCGTCGCCGGCCGCGTCGCCGGCGGGGGAGCGGGCCGCGGCGGATCAGCCCGCCGAGGGCGGCGACGGCGGCGAGCATCACCGGGACGCCGGGCGGCAGCAGCGGGGTCGTCGCCACCGCGATCACGACGGCCGCCGCGGCGACGGCGCGTTCGGCTTTCCCCGCGGTCAGCCGCGGCCAGAGCAGGGCCAAGAAGGCGGCGGGCCCGAGCACGTCGAGTCCGATCGTCTCCGGGTCGCCGAGCCGGGCCGCGCCGAGGGCGCCGAGCGCGGTGGCCATGTTCCAGGTCGCGTAGAGGGTGATCCCGGCGGCGCGAAAGCCGGCCCGCGCGCTCGGCCGGTCCGGCTGGGCGGTGGCGATCGCCGTCGTCTCGTCGATGACGACCTGTGCGGTGGCGAGGCGGCGCCACCCTCGTACCCGGAGCAGGTCGGCCAGGCGCAGGCCGTACAGCGCGTTCCGGCCGCCGAGCAGCACCGCACCGGCCGAACCCGCCACTAGATCGCCGCCGCCGGCGATCACCCCGATCAGAGCGAACTGGGAGGCGCCGGAGAAGGCGACCAGGCTGAGCACGCACGCCTGGGCCACGCCGAGCCCCGCCGCGATCGCCGCCGCGCCGAACGCGAGCCCGGACAGGCCTACGGCGATGCCGACCCCGAGGCCGTCGCGGACGGCCGCCCGCACGTGATCCGGGGGACCCATGACCGCGATGCTAATGAGCCCGGGCCGGGACGGTCTTGAACGTTCTTGCGCACGCCCATCGCGTACGCGCCGGGCGGCACGCCGACGACGCGTTTGAAATGCCGCGTCAGGTGGGCCTGATCGGCGAAGCCGACCCGGGCGGCGACCTCGGCCGGACGCAGCCCCTCGCTCAGCAGCACGCGGGCGCGCCGCACCCGCACCTGGTTGAGGTAGGCGTGCGGCGGCAGCCCCGTCGCCGTACGGAAGGCGCGCAGCAGCGCGAACGGCCGGCTGTCAACGGCGGCGGCCAACTCGGCCAGCGGCGGCGGGTCGAGCAGGCGATCGTGCAGGATGTCGCGGGCGGCGGCGACGGCCCGCCGGCCGGCCGCTCCCGGCTCGGTCGGCGGCGGCTGGGCGGCATGGCGGCGCAGCAGCCCGGCGAGGGCGGCCCGCAGGTGCGATGAGGCGGCCAGCGCGTCGCCGCGCTCGGCGGCCCGATGCGCGGTGCGCAGTAGCCGGGCGCCGTCGGGATCGTCGAGCACCCTGGCCGGGAAGTACGGGGTGCCGTGCGGCGCGCCCAGCTCGGCGGCGATCTCGGCGACGACGTCCACAGCCGGATAGGTGACCCGGTAGGCCCACCCCTCGGGGACTCCGGGCTGGCCTGTGTGCACCACCTCGGGGTTGAGGATGACGACAGCCCCCGCCCCGGCGCGCAGGGCCGCCCCCGGCACGTCGAACTCCTCGACGCCGAACTCGATCAGGCCGATGGTGTAGCCCTCGTGGGCGTGCCGCGCGTACCGGTGGGTGACGAAACGGGCGCGCAACAGATCGACGTCCGGCAGGCCGGGGTGGCGCCAATAGTGTGCCACCTCATCGCTCATGCCATCTCATGCTAGATCGTGTCGTTGTGGTCCGCCGTCTGCGCGCGTCGCCGCGGTCTTCCGGGTATGAGGTTGTCCCCGACCGCCGGACCGTCGCGCGAAATGGCGCCGGCAACGCCGGCAGCCCGTATTGTCGCCAACGAGCCGATTTGTCCATGATGGTGAAACGGGCGCGCCCCTCTTGACCTGATATTCGGGCCAGAATACGATCGCGTGATTCCATACAGATGAAGGGTCGTCAATGGATTCCTTCGGGCGGAGCGGGAGCGGTCGAGAACATGGCTCCCCGGTCCCGTCTGAGGGCGCCGCCGAGGCTGTTCGGATCCTGTCGAAGTTCGCGGCGGCCGACGGCCGTAGTGTGGCGGTAAGGACACTGCGCGGACCTCGCTTCGAGTTCTTCGCGCGCGGCGACATCGAGCGCCCCGCGGCGAGCGTCTTGAAGATGGCGATAGTCATGACCGCCTATGATTTGGCGGCGAAGGGGCTGCTCGATCTCGATGAATCTATTGAGCACGCCGAACTCGGCCATAGTATCTATCCCTCTGTGCTCGAAGTCTTCAGCGGTGATCATCGTTTTACACTGCGCGAGGTCGGTGGTCTGGCCCTTGCGCTCAGCGACAATCTGTCGGCAAATTATCTGTTGCATGTGGTCGGACTCGAAGAGGTCGCGGGATTTATCGACGCGATAGGATGCCGCGCGACTCATCTTCGCGTCGGCTATGGCGACCCAGAGCTAGGGCCGCGGGGGCGGGCGAACGTGTCGACGGCCGAAGATGTCCTGCGGATGCTCGAATATCTGTATTCGTCGGTCCCGGGGTCGCCCGTACTCCGCGCCATGGAGAATGGCGCCAGGAAGTCCAGGATAGCGTTGCGTCTTCCTGAGGATCTCCCCATCGCGAACAAGACGGGCAGCCTCGAGGGCGTATGTAACGACGCCGCGCTGATCCGTGGCGAGGCTCTCGATCTCGCCTTTGTTGCGCTGACTGACCGCGAAGCCGATACTGCGGTGACGGGTATGGAAATCGGTGACGCCGCATCTGGCGTGTGGCATGCCCTCGGCGGACGTATGGAAGAAAAGGAATTATTCGCTGCGCCGCCTGCTTTGGCGAATGTGGGCGTGCGTTCGGAAACGAGAGAAATCGCGCATAGAATATGGCGACTGAAAAAGAACAGGCGCTTCAACTGATTCGTCAGGTGTCAGCGCTCCTCGCGACGATGTCGATCGTCGGGAGCGTCCTTCTTCTCGTGGTAATCCGGGATGAGCGGCAGCCGATCGGTCAGCTATTGCTGTCGCTGACGGCTGGGGCACTGTTTTCTGGTGCCGTCACGGCTCTTGTGTTCAACTCGCTATCCGCGCGAGAAGTCGAGCGCCAGGTCGACGTCACCTTGGGGAAGGTGCTGCGCCAGGTCTTCTTGCCCTTGCGGGCCATCGTGGACGATTCCGCGCTCAGCGGTTATCGCTGGAGCGGCCATCTGATAAGGGCCGATCCTGAGGATGATTTCCCCGAATACGCGATCCAGCTCATGAATCTCTCATATGCGAGAGCCACGCTGCCCGCCGAAGTAAGCGTGGTGTGTATCGCCTCTATGGACGACGGGGCCGCCGAGCCGTTCAAGGACAAGGATAGGTATCTGATGCGGTGGCAGATCGAATCCGACCTCGATCCGGCTGATGGCAGGTTCTTCCAGCCGCAAATGTTGCGAGTGGATGGTGAACTACTTTCGCCGACCATGCGGACGCAGACCGTACGAGGTGTTCAGGTCTGCGAGTACCGCTACAAGATCTCCCGCCGGCTCAGAGGCGGCGCGATGAACCGCATCGAGCTGTCGGCGCTGACTCGCAAGTATATAGAAGACGCTCATATCACGCTGAAGGTCGTGCTTTTTGCGAATGTCACCGATGCCGAGTTTCTTTGTACGGTCGATAACTCGGTCGGCTGCACCCGGCTGTCGGTGGGTACGAACGCGACGGGGCTGGGCCCGACGGGCGAAAGCTCCACTGGTGCGACGTACCCGGGCGACCATTCGATCGTAGCGGCGCACGCACGTTACTATTACCCGCTGCAAAGAGGCACATCCATCACTTTTTACGTCGACCGTAACGGCTAAAATTCTGTGCCGCCATATATGGCATCGATGCCCTGCGCGAACATATCTGCCAGCTCGGCGGGTGTCATGGTCGAGAACATGGGCAGTTTGGTCAGTTCGGTAAGCGCGCTGACGGCAAGCCTGAAAGTTACGTTGACGGCGCCGGGAACATCCAATGAGACCTCTTCTCGATCGGCAGTACCCTGTTTTGCCGCGCTGACGAGGCGCACTGCCTCGCTCCATTGCCCGACCGGCAGGCCGGCCAGCAAGGTTACGCCGTCGAGAGCCTTGATGTCATCCAGGACCTGCTGGAATGGAAGGTGTCGAGATTGTACGGCGGTGTCGATCGCGACGAGCGAGACATAGACGAACGCGTCGGCCGCCGCCGACAAGTCGTCGCCTTGGACGAATGGTGTGAGTAGCCGTTCTACTTCGGCCGTGTCATCGCGGAGGTAGGCCGCCGCGATGACGAGACCGTAACGCAGCGAACGCGCTTGTTCGGGCGTCATGTGAATCGGCCTCCTAGTCGGGCGGGATCCTGGGCTCTTGCTGGTCGCCGAGGGCGATCCGCACCGCGGTCACCGCCGCCTCGGGCAGATCGGTCTCGACCAGCGTGGCCCCGGGGAACCTGGCCAGCTCACGCTGCAGATCCCCGAGCGAGAGGTGGCTGACGAGGAGCGCCAGCGCGGTGCTGCCGGGCGGGACGGCATCGCGCAGTTCCTTGATCTTGCCGTCCTTGATGCCGGTGTCGATCAGCTTGGCGAGCAGCGCGCCGCCGCCCGCCGAGGCGGCGCCGCCGATGAGCCCGCCGATCGGGCCGCCGAGCAGCGTGCCGATGAGCAGCCCCCACATGCCGCCGCCGAGCGCGCCGCGCTGCGGCGAGAGGTCCTGGGTCTCACGTACGACGGAACGCCCCGACGCGTCCCGTTCGATGAAGACCGCGTCGTGCAGCCTGATCTGCTCGTGTCGCTGCAGCCGGGCCACGGCCAGGAGAAACTCGTTGGCCTTCAGCGGTTCGTCGAAACCGATCACGATGATTTTCTGCGTTCCCTCGGCCACGGCCACTCTCCCTCAGGCGTCGTCCACGAGTCCGTCGGTCCAAGCTCGCCCCACGGCGTGCGTTACCGCCATCGCTACCCTATCGAGTCCGTCTCGATAATTGAGACACCGTGTCCGCGAGCTGGCGCGGTCGTGATGCCTGCCCTACGGTTGTCGACGTGGAACGTCGCTATTTCGGGTTTACGCAGCCGGCTCCGGGTGAGCCGGTCGCCGCGACCTGAGCGACGATCCCGGAGCCGGCCAGGCAGAGTCCGCGTCCCGTGTGGCGCCGGTGCTCTGCCTTTCGTGTTTTTCACCCGCGGCCGGTTCCTCCCAGACGGGCGGCCGGCCGCCCGACGAGGAGGAAGACCGGTGCCCAAGCAGGTGATCATCGGATCGCAGCCGATCGGCGAGACGTCCGCGGTGGTCGTGGCGGGGCCGCGCGCGGCCGCGGACATCGCCTGGGTCAGCCTCAGACGCCACCATGGCAGGGCCGACGCGGCCGCCGAACTGTCGCGGCACGGGCCCGACCGGCCGCTGATCGTTGAGCCGTTCTCCGCCGCCGATCTCGGCGCCATCGCCGAGTTCGCCGACGCGGTGCTCGTCGGGGCCGCGTGGATGCAGGACTTCCGGCTGCTGAGCGCGGTCGCCCGCATCGGGCTGCCGGTGGTGATCCAGCGAGGTCCGGCGGCCACGCTCGACGAGTGGCTCGCGGCCGCCGAGTACTGCGTGGCCGAGGGCAACCAACGGCTGATCTTGTGCGAGAGCGGCAGCCGCACCCACCTGCCGCATCCGGCGATCGACCTGGCGATGCTGGGCGCGGCCCGCGAACGCTCCGGCCGGCCCGTCCTCGTCGACGTCTCCAGCCATCCCGAGCTCGCCGTCGCGGCGCTCGCGGCCGGGGCGGCCGGGCTGTTGCTCGGCGAGGACGCCACGCCCGAGCAGACCGCGGCGGTACGGGATCGGGCGGCCGTCCTCGGGCCGCTCGTCCGCGCGGAGGACACCGCCACCCTCCCGGCGGCCAGGGCCGCCATCGACCGCGTCGACGCCGCGCTCGCCACGCTGCTCGAGCGGCGCGCGACGCTGGCCGGGATCATCCAGGACCTCAAGCCGGTCGGCGGCTTCGCGGGCCGCGACCCCGAGCGGGAGCGCCAGGTCGTCGCCGCGATGGCGACCCGGGCCCCGCGGCTCGGGCACGATCGCCTGGCCCGCATCATGACGGCCGTCATCGAGTCCGGGCTCGAGGTCGCCGAGCTCGACCGGCCCACAGAGCTCGGCCCGCTTGGCGCGGGCGAAGCGGCGACCGCGGACGGGCTGCGCCGCTCCACCGCCTGACGCTCTTTACCGGGGCCTCATCAAAATATTTGACAGAGAGTTCGAAAACAGTAACTAATCCGAGCTCCCAGGCGTCATACAAGCTGTACCCCTCTGACTGGCAGAGGGAGTTCACGGGGAGACAATACATGGGGGAAACCCAAACCACCCTGCAGTGGCCGATCCTCAAGCAGGGAAGCCAGGGTCAACGCGTGAAGACGCTCCAGTACCTGCTGCGCGGCCACCGCGACGCCTGGCGGAACCTGGTTGTGGATGGGATCTTCGGACCAAGGACAGAGGAGATCGTCCGAGCCTTCCAGGATTTCTCTGGCCTGACCATCGATGGCATCGTCGGCCAGCAGACCTGGTCAAGGCTGGCCCAAGTCACGGCGCGACACGGTGACACGGGCGAATACGTCAAGGCCGCGCAGAACGAGCTGAACAGGCACGGTAAGTCCCTCGATGTCGATGGCATCTTCGGGAACCTGACCGATGCCGCCGTCCGCGAGTACCAGGAGTCGGTCAGCCTGACCGTCGACGGCATCGTCGGGCCGAACACCTGGCGTGAACTGATCACCCGATAGTCCGCGCCGGACACCGAACCAAGTGATCGAGCGACGCCCGGCCGGGACCATCCCGGCCGGGCGTCGCGCCATGCCGGGTGCCCGGTCCGCGGCATCCGGAGCGCTGGACCCCGGGCTGTCGGTGGACCGCGTTAGGCTCGGAGTACCGCGTGATTCCGGGCCCAGGGTCTCGGGGTGACGATCTTCCCCCGGGTCCGCTTATCGACGCGTGCCTGGCACGTGTGCAGTCGCATGTGGCAGTAGGGAGGCATCCCGGGCATGGCCGACTCGTTCGTACATCTCCACGTACATACCGAGTACTCCATGCTCGACGGCGCGGCCCGGCTCAAGCCGATGCTCGCCGAGGTGGAGCGCCGGCAGATGCCGGCGGTCGCGATGACCGACCACGGCAACATGCACGGCGCCTACGACTTCTGGAAGCAGGCGACCGCCGTCGGCGTCACGCCCATCATCGGCATCGAGGCCTACCTGGCGCCCGAATCGCGCTTCCACCAGCACAAGGTGCGGTGGGGCGAGCCGAGCCAAAAGCACGACGACGTCTCCGGCGGCGGCCTCATCAACCACAAGACCATCTGGGCCAGCGACGTCGACGGGCTGCACAACCTGTTCCGGCTGTCCTCGCGCGCCTACACCGAGGGATTGGTCTTGAGGTACGCGCGGATGGACGCCGAGTTGCTCGCCGAGCACTCCCCCGGCCTGATGGCCACGACCGGCTGCCCGTCCGGAGCGGTGCAGACGCGGTTGCGGCTCGGGCAGTTCGACGAGGCGCTGAAGGCGGCGGCGAGGTTCCAGGAGATCTTCGGCAAGGACAACTACTTCCTCGAGTTGATGGATCACGGCCTGGAGATCGAGCGGCGGGTCCGCGACGGCCTGGTCGAGATCGGCCGGCGGCTCGGCATCCCGCCGGTCGTCACCAACGACTCGCACTACACCCACGAAAGCGAGGCGGCCGCGCACGACGCGCTGTTGTGCGTGCAGACCGGCAAGACGTTGCGCGACCCCGATCGCTTCAAGTTCGACGGCTCGGGTTACTACCTGAAGACGGCCGATGAGATGCGCGCCGTCGACACCTCCGACATCTGGGCCGAAGGCTGCCGCAACACCCTGCTCGTCGCCGAACGGGTCGATGCGACGGGCATGTTCTCCGCACGCAACCTGATGCCGAAGTTCGAGGTTCCGCCGGGCGAGACGGAGGAGAGCCGGTTCCGCAAGGAGGTCGAGCGCGGGCTGGCGCGGCGCTTCCCCGGCGGCGTCGACGAGGAGCACCGGCGGCAGGCCGAGTATGAGATGGACGTCATCGGCCAGATGGGGTTCCCGTCGTACTTCCTGGTGGTCGCCGACTTCATCATGTGGGCGAAGAACAACGGCATCGCGGTCGGCCCTGGCCGCGGGTCGGCGGCCGGCTCGACCGTCGCGTACGCGATGGGCATCACCGACCTCGACCCGCTGCCGCACGGGCTGATCTTCGAGCGGTTCCTCAATCCCGCGCGCGTTTCGCTGCCGGACATCGACATCGACTTCGACGAACGTCGGCGCGGTGACGTCATCCGGTACGTCACGGAAAAGTGGGGCGCCGACAAGGTCGCGATGATCGCCACGTTCGGCACCATCAAGGCCAAGGCGGCGGTCAAGGACGCCGGCCGCGTCCTGGGCTTTCCCTACGCGCTCGGCGACCGGATCTCCAAGGCGTTCCCGCCGGCCGTCATGGGCAAGGAGATCCCACTGTCGGGGATCTTCGACGAAAAGCACCCGCGCTACGGCGAGGCGGGGGAGCTGCGCAGGCTGTATGAGGAAGAGACCGATGTCAAGCGGGTCCTCGACCTGGCGCAGGGCCTCGAGGGGCTGATCCGGCAGACCGGCGTACACGCGGCCGGCGTGATCATGAGCGCCGAGACGTTGACCGACCACATCCCCATCATGCGCCGCGACAGCGACGGCGTGATCATTACCCAGTTCGACTATCCGACGTGTGAGACGCTCGGCCTGCTCAAAATGGACTTCCTGGGGCTGCGCAACCTCACGATCATCGACGACTGCCTGAAGGCCATCAAGCGCAACAAGGACGTCGACCTCGACCTGCTGTCATTGTCGCTGGACGACAAGCCCACCTACGAGCTGCTGTCCCGCGGCGACACCCTCGGCGTGTTCCAGTTGGACGGCGGGCCGATGCGCAGCCTGCTGCGGCTGATGAAGCCGGACAACTTCGAGGACATCTCCGCGGTGCTGGCGCTGTACCGGCCGGGTCCGATGGGCGCCAACTCCCACATCAACTACGCGCTGCGCAAAAACGGTAGGCAGCAGATCACGCCCATCCACCCCGAGCTCGCGGAGCCGCTCAAGGACATCCTCGATACGACGTACGGCCTGATCGTCTATCAAGAGCAGGTCATGGCCATCGCGCAAAAGGTCGCCGGCTTCTCACTCGGCGCCGCGGACCTGCTGCGCCGGGCGATGGGCAAGAAGAAAAAGGCCGAGCTGGACAAGCAGTACGTCAGCTTCGAAGCGGGGATGAAGGAGCGCGGCTATTCCGACGCCGCGATCAAGGCGCTGTGGGACATCCTGCTGCCCTTCTCCGACTTCGCGTTCAACAAAGCGCACACCGCCGGGTATGGGCTCGTCTCGTATTGGACGGGCTATCTCAAGGCCAACCATCCGGCCGAGTACATGGCCGCGCTGCTCACCTCGGTCAACGACGACAAGGACAAGAGCGCGCTGTACCTCAACGAGTGCCGCCGGATGGGCATCACCGTGCTGCCGCCTGACGTCAACGAGTCGGACGCCGACTTCACGCCGCGCGGCGACAAGGAGATCCGCTTCGGGCTGTCGGCGATCCGCAACGTGGGCGGCAACGTCGTCGAGTCGATCATCGGCGCCCGCCGCGACAAGAGCCGCTTCACCGACTTCCACGATTTCCTGCGCAAGGTCCCCCCGGTCGCGTGCAACAAGCGGGTCGTGGAATCGCTGATCAAGGCCGGTGCCTTCGACGACCTGGGGCACCGGCGCAAAGGCCTCGTCATGGTGCACGAACAGGCCATCGACGCCGTCATCGACATCAAGCGCAATGAGGCCATCGGCCAAGACTCCCTGTTCGGCGCGCTCGACGGCGACGACGGCGGAGCCTACGCGACCTTCGATGTGACGATCCCGCCCGGCGAGTGGGACAAGACCACTTTGCTCGCCTTCGAACGCGAGATGCTGGGGCTGTATGTCTCCGACCATCCGCTGCTCGGTGTCGGGCACCTGCTGGAAAAGGTGACCGACTGCTCGATCGCCGCCCTCACCGCCGCCGACGACCGCCCCCATGTCCAGGTCGGGAAGCCGGATTCGGGGTCATCGAACTGGGGCAAGATCGTTACCGTCGGCGGGCTGCTGTCGGGGCTCCAGCGCAAGATCACCAAGCAGGGCAACGCGTGGGCGATGGCGACCCTGGAAGACCTCGAGGGCGCCATCGACGTGATGATCTTCCCCGCGGCCTACCAGCTGTGCTCGACGTTGCTGGCCGAGGACGCGATCCTGGTGGTCAAGGGCCGGCTCGACAAGCGCGAGGACGCGCCGAAGATCGTCGCGATGGAGGTGACCCAGCCCGACCTGACGGTCGGCGACACCGGCGGTCCGTTCGCGGTGACGCTGCAGATCGGGCGGTGCACCCCGCCGGTGGTGACACGGCTCAAAGAGGTCCTCAGCACCCACCCGGGCACCACCGAGGTGCACTTGCGGCTGCAGAACGGCCCCCGCACCACGGTGGTCCGGCTCGACGACAAGCTGCGGGTCGCCC
>CALAED010000682.1 GCA_937891035.1 uncultured Thermomonosporaceae bacterium
TCATTGAGCGCCTGGCCGACGCTGCGGCGGCCGCCCGTCAGGGTCAGCGCGAACCGGTCGTCGGTGAGCATCAGCCGCAGCGCGTTTCCGATCCAGCAGGACGTGGACAGGTGCGCGGCGCCGAGCACGACAAGCAGGTCGTCGACGATCTCCTGGTCGGCGAGCGCCGCGGGGTGGGCGATCAGACGGGTGGCGATGTCGGGCCCCGGCTGCTCGCGCTTGTGCTCGAGCAGCCGCCGCATTCTGGCGCGAATGCGTGCGTCGGCATCGAGGGTGCCCTCGAGGGCCGCGGACACCAAAAAGAAATCCCGGGCGAGACCGGTCGTCTCGGCTTCGCCCAGGCCGAGGACCCGCCCCATCACCAGCAGCGGGATCTGGTCGGTGTAGCCGGCGACCAGGTCGGCCTCGCCGCTCCCGGCGAACACGTCGATCAGCGCGTCGGCGACCCGCTCGCAGTGCGCGCGCAGCTCGAACGGGTCGATTCCGGCGAGCGCGTCGTTGATGGCCCCGGCGCGGCGCCGGTGCTCGACGCCCTCCGCGTAAAAGACGCTCTCGTGGAAGCCGAGCAGCGGGCTCAGCGGCCAGTCCGGCGGGATGCGAGACCAGGCGTTCCAGCGACGCGAGTCGCGGGCGAACAGATGGGGGTTGTCGGTCACATAGTGCACCTCGCGGTAGCCGAGTACCAGCCACGCGGGCACATCGCCGTCGAGGAGGACCGGAGCCACCGGCCCGTGCCGCCTTCTCATCTCGCGATACAACTCGGCCGGGTCGGTCTGGAAGCGCGGCCCGTACAGCGGATACGCGTCGGCGCGAGCCGGCGCCGGCGGCTCGTCAGGTGGCGGTGACGCGGTAGTGGGTTCTGTCATGGCGCATTCTCCTGGGCGGCGGAGGACAGAGTGTAAAGATGGTCGACGAGGGTGATCAGCGTGGTCTTGCAGGAGTCGCGCCGGCGAGCGTCGCAGTCGATCAGCGGTACGTCGGCGGCCAGGTCGAGCGCGTCCCGTACGTGCTCGAGCGGGTGAACCTGGGCGCCGTCGAATATGTTGCGGGCGACGATGAACGGCATCCTGTGATGTTCGAGCCGGTCGATTGCATACCAGGAGTCCGCCAGCCGCCGGGTGTCCACCAGCACGACCGCGCCGAGGCTGCCCGAGAACAGGCGGTCCCACAAGAACCAGAAGCGCTCCTGGCCGGGCGCGCCGAACAGATACAGCACCATGCGGTCGTTCAAAGTGATCCGGCCGAAGTCGAAGGCGACCGTGGTCGTGAACTTGTCCGCGACGCCGCCCGCGTCGTCGATCCCGATGCCGGCCCGGGTCATCGTCTCCTCGGTGCTCAGCGGGCGGATCTCGCTGACCGAGCTGACCATGGTCGTCTTGCCCACGCCGAACCCGCCCACGACCACGATCTTGAGTCCGGTGTCGATCGTGCTGCGCAGCGGAACGTGGGTGGCCAACTCAGAGCTTGCGGAGTCCAACGAGCACCTGCTTCAAGGTCTTGGGGTCGGGAAGTTGGGCGGGCGCCGCGGCGGCCGGGTTGCGCGCGGTGACCTGACCGGCGTCGAGCAGGTCGCACAGCAGGATCTTCACCACGCTGATGGGCAGCCGCAGCGCCGCGGAGATTTCGGCCACCGCCATCGGCCGGGCGCACATCTCGATGATCCGTACGTACTCCGACTGCATGCCGGGCGCGGAGTCGCACTCGCTCACGATCAGCGTGACGAGGTCGAGAGAGTTCTCGTCCGCGCGACTGCGCCCGCCGGTGACGGTATACAGCCGGTCGGGGTCCTCGTGGTCGAGCGGCCGCGGATTCATGCCGACGGCCTGTGTGGCTCGGGCGGGGCCGGCTCGTACGGGCTGTTCTCGTCGTTGGGGTGGTTCGCGGATCGGTGCTGCGCCGGCCGGCGCGGCGGCGCGGTCATGTATTCGCCGATCTGCTCGACCAACTCGTTCATGTTGTGACCGATGACGCCGACGTCGGCCGCGTCGGTCGCGATCACGGCCAGATGGGCGCCCTCACCGGCCTCCACGATGAACAGCAGCCCGCCGTAGAACTCCGTCATGGACTGGCGCACGCCGCCGGATCCGTCGCCGAACTCGATGGACGCGCCGTACGCCAGGCTCTGGATGCCGGACGCGATGGCGGCCAGTTGGTCGGCCTGGTCCACCGTCAGGCCCTTGCTTCGGCAGATCTTGAGGCCGTCTTTCGACAGCACCAGGGCGTGCAGCGTCTCGGGCGTCCGCTCCAGCAGGTTCTCGAGCAGCCAGTCGAGGTCGCGGTCTGTGGTCTTCATCGGGGTTCAGGGCGGCGATCCGGCCGGTGACGCCGGATCGGGGCCCCTGCCTCCAATCTGTTTGTCCTGACCCGTCTTAACCGGCGGCTGATCCGGCGGCGGGACGGTCGCTCCCCACGACCGCCGCTGCGCGTCCGCGGCCGGCCGGGGATCATTCGGAGTTGTCGACGCCGTCGCGGTCGGTACGGCCGGCGGCCGCGGCGGCACCGTCGTCGTGCTGCTCGGTTTGCCCCTGCTCGGCCTGCCCCGTCTGCTCGGCCTGCTCGGCCTGCTCGACCGGGTCCGCCTGCACCTGCCCCGTCTGGCTGGCCTGGCGGAAGGCGCTGAACCTCGATCCGGCGTCCGGCCGGGGCCGCTCCGGCCGCACGGCGGCGGACGTCTGCGCCGCCGCCTGCCGGGCCGCCGCCTGCCGCGCGGTCGCGGCGAGGGTCTGACCACGGCGGCGCCTCGGCAGGCCATGCGCCTCCTCGGCCGCCGTCGCCCGCGTGGCCGGGCTCGCTTGACTTGGTTGAGTCGCCTGGCTCGGCCAGGTCGCCTGGTTGGGCTCCGTTTCTTCCCGCATCTCTTCCCGTATGGTCCGGGGGACATGTCCGATGGTCTCGGCAAGCACGACGTCGTCCTCCCGCGGATCGCTGATCAGCTGCCGCGGGATCATGACCACGACTCCGGTGCCGCCCCGCGAGGACGGCCGGAAGGAGACGGTCAAGCCGTGCTTGCGGGCCAGGCAGCCGACGACGGCGAGCCCAAGCCGGGTTCCGGACAGCGTCGCGAGGTCCAGCGGCTCCGGCGAGACGGCACGCTCGGCTCGGCGGAGCGCCCCGTCGCTCATCGCGAGGCCGCCGTCCTCGATCGTGATCACGACGCCCGCGTGCACCTCTTCCGCGTACACGTGCACCTGCTCGGCCGGCGGCGAGAACTTGGCGGCGTTGTCCATCAACTCGGCGAGCGCGTGCATCACGCCTTCGGCGGCGTAGCCGACGACGGCGACCTGGAGCGTCGAGTGCAGCCGTACCCGCTGGTAGGCGCCGATCCGGCCCACCGCCCCGCGCAGGATGCTTTCCATCACGATCGGCTTGGTCCAGCGCCGCCCGCTGCGGGCGCCGGTCAGCACGGCGATGCTGTCGGCCAGCCGCCCGGCCTGCGCGGTGCTGTGGTCGAGCTTGAGGAGGTCGCCGAGGACCTCCTCGCCGTGGCGCTCCTCCATCTCACGTAGATCGGCGAGCATGCTGGTGGCGAGGGCCTGGACGCGGCCGGCCGCGTTCGCGCAGGCCGACATCGTTGCCACGCGCATTCGTTCCCCCTGGCCGACCTCGCGGGCCACCGTCCACAGGATGCGTTGCTGCGCGCCGTCGGGCGGTGGCGGCACCGACGCGACGGCGGAATCGGCCGACGCCCCCTCGCGCAGTCGCTTGACCATGGCGGGCAGCGTCTCGTCGGCCAGCCGATCGACGCTCGCCTCCCTGGCCGCCATCTGCTCGCGCAGGCAACGCGTCTCCTCCGTACGGTAGGCGGCGACGGCGACGGCGGCGCACAGCAGCGCCGCCCCGGCGCCGAGAGAGGTGGCCACGAACGCGCGGTCGTCGGGTGGTACGGCGACGGCCGCCCACAGGCAGCCGATGCCGGAGATGAGGGCCGTGGTGGCGAGGGTGAGCAACGCCCGGCCCGTCGGCGGATACTGCATCCGACGGCGGATGGACAGGTGAGCTGACACGATCAAGACCTCGTCGGCATTGGGGGCATTCGGGGCGGAGGGGCGGATCAGCGCCAGGAGGTCCGGTCGTGCGCGGGCGGCCTACCCGGCCTGCGAACGATTGGCTAAGGCCCCGGCCGGCAAGACGGTATTGGCCTCGTCCGGCAGCAACTCGCAGTTCATCTCGGTCCCTTGTTAGCCGCGACCACAGCCCGAACTCCATGCGCGCACCGGACTGCGACCGCCCACGAGACGGACGTTTTTTTCTTCAGCGGTCTGGTGGACAACAACCTCGTCCCCTCATCCCCGGCGAGACCGCCGAACAGTTGGAGAGAGTTTTCTCGCCGTATTGCGCGGATGGCAACAGAAAGAAAGCCAGTGTGATGTAGATCACCTCAACTTATGCGACCCGGTCAGTGTCCATGCAACGACCGGTTTTTAGTAAGGCGGTGGGTCAGGGACGATCATCCTGGTGGCGGCGGTGCTCGGTCGGGTGAAACCCGGGTTCGCGTCAATCCGCCGGCTTACGTTCCCCTAACCCCCGCCAGTGCGGCCCGATCCGCCGGCCGGCGCGGCGATGTCGGCCGGCGAGCGCTCCCCGGCGGGGAATCGAGCCCTCGCCGAAGGGCGCGCGGCCGGCCGATGCAGAGGCGCGGCCCGTGCTTCGGGCGAGTCGGTGTCAGGGTCCCGAGCGGACTGGGCGCCGGCCACGCAGGTCTTGGCTCGCGGCATGTCGTCCGTACGCGCGACCCCGGTCGGAGGCGCCGTGAGGTGCGGACAGCGCGAACCCCATTCGGGGGATTTTTCTGCTTTTACGGCAAAATGCGGGATGATGCCGGATTTGCCGCGATAATTGCCGAGGCAAGTTAGCTGAGTACATAACTAGCCATTTCTGGCTAGTTAGCATAGTACCAAGCGACGGTTTGTCAGAAACGATCTCTTTACGGTATCCCATATGCTCGTTCGTATGCACTTGCAAATGCAAGAGTGAGCTTCGCTTTGCTTCGCTCCGCGGCATCGGCCGCTGAGCTATATGGCCAGTTCAGAGCCCATATATGCGCATGATCTCCCCGGTCGCGGCGGCGGCCGTTCTTGGCAAACGATCATGATTTGTAAAGTGCTCACGCGCCTTCTCGGTGGGACACGCGTAACCGGCAAAGCAGGAGACAGTCAGTCAAGTCCAGGTACGATCCGGATTCATGATGTTGTGGAGATTGCTGAGGGAGGTGAGCAGATGGCGCCGCTACGCCAGGAGGGCATGGTGTATCTGGAGTGCGAAGAAAAGCCGCACCGCCGCGCGGGACGGCCCGCCCCGCGGCCACCGCCGCGATGAACTACCGTTCTTCGCGATCGAGCGTCGTCGTTGGTGAGGTCTGAATACGGCTGAGGGGTCCACCGGCGTGAAACCGGCAGACCCCTCGTACCGTCTTGGCCGACGGTTACGCCACCAAACACGGACCTGTTGGCTCCAGGTCCCGGTGGCGCTGTACCTCCAGGTGACGCGCCTGCTTGAGCAAACCCGCCTGGACAAACACCGTATCCCGGGACCCTTGTGTGTCTGGTGACACAGTGGATGCAAGGCAAGGGTATTAGCGAACCCCCGGCCTTTGAAGTAGTTAGTCGAGAAATTGATGAGGTATAAGCAACGGCTTGGCGCTTACCGGCCAAGCGCAAGCACACTGTTCGGCCTGCCCCGGGAGCGCCTACGTCTCGTGCGTGTGAACCGCGTGGATAGTGAAAAACGTCCACCTACCCGAGCGGATCGCTGCCGGACGCGGTCGCATGCCCGCGCGCTCATTCCTGGCGCACCCCCTTACATCGCGGTGCTGCCGGCCGTCGTGCCCGCCAAGGGACCACCTGATCGCCGGCACCGCACCGGCCAGGTGACCCAGTGCTGACGGAACGTGCTATGGGCCCCTTGTCCTGGCTCCGGAGCAAGCGGAGACGAGAATCGACCAGAGCCGAGATCGAGAATTTCCTCGAGCTCGGTTGCCCGGGGGGATCAGAACTGGACCGGCTGCGCTGGCTCGTTGATTGGATCTTTCGGAATTCCCCGCATTCGTACAACACGACGCTCACACGCGCCGACCATCGCGGCGTCAGTGCCCACATGGTCGACAGACTTCGTTCGGGCGATGTCGCTTTCGACCTCACCTGGGGCCTGATCGAACGTGTCCTTGAGGCGAGTGGCGCCCCACGCGCCGCGATCGAGGTCGCACATGACCTCTTCCGGAATTTCCCTCGGCCCGCCCGCGCGGCGGCGGAACGGATACCATCCGGCAACTTGACCGGCCAGAATTGTTTGGTCCTCTTGACCGACGTCGTCGGCTTCTCCACACGTACTGATCAGGATCGCGGGATCATTAGGCGGGCGATGTACCAGATCGTCCTCGACTCGTTCACCGCGGCCGGTATTTCTCCGGACCATTACCGTGAGGACCGCGGCGATGGGATCCTCTTCATCATAAAGGACGTCGCGCCCAAGCAGATCGTCCATCGACTCCTGACCCACATCACCGAGAAACTGAGCCGGTACAACGCCGACGCCGAGGGTGGCGCACGATTCAAGTTGCGGGTGGCGCTGGACGTCGGCCCGGTCGAATCAGATGCCAACGGGGTGAACGGGCAGGTTATCATCAATGTCACCCGGCTGATAGACGCGCGTCCCTTCAAACAAAGGCTCGCCAAGTCGCCGCCCGGGACATGCCTGGGCTTCATCGCGTCGGAGTTCGTCTACCAGAGCGTCATCAAGCAATATCCGGTACAGCTCTTCCCGGACAAGTACGAACAAATTAGTGTGCGCGCGAAGAAGAGCCGGCTCAACGCCTGGATCAAACTCGCTCCTGACACCGCGGACTCAGAAACAGCCGACGAACAGACCGACCCCTGACGGGGCCGAGCGCCATCCATCGGCGGGCCGGCGCCCGCGCCGACGTGGCGTGCGGTGGTATTGACCAATCCGGTGATGGGTCTTACCTTTGGCGCCAAGCGGATCATGCGTATCGGCGGATTCTGGAGGGCGGGACGTTGCAATCGGTCGGCGAACGTCGCGTCAGCCAGACGAAACAGCGTGTGGTCCGCGATGAGGTGCTGGCGATGCTGGAATCGCTCGCCGTCGGCGACGCGCTCCCCTCCGAGCGGCGGCTGGCCGAGGAGCTCGGGGTCTCCCGGCCGACGCTGCGCGCGGCGATCGACGAACTGGTGAGCGACGGCCTGCTGGATCGCCGGCAGGGAAGCGGCACGTACGTGGCGGAGCCCAAGGTCGCGGTGCCGCTGACCATGACCTCGTTCTCGGAGGACATGGCGAGGCGCGGGATGCGGCCGGGCAGTCGGGTGCTGTCCTTTCAGGTCACGACGGCCGGGGCGAAGATCGGCCAAAAGCTATGGATCTCGCCTCTCGAAGAGGTATTTACCATTCAACGGCTGCGGTTGGCGGATGAGGCGACGATGGCGGTCGAGACGCTGCATCTGCCCAAGGCGCTGCTTCCGGACCTGCGCAAAGAGGACCTGGAGGGGCGGTCCTTCTATGAGCACCTGCGCGAGCGGGGGATCGTCATCGCCACCGGTGCGGAGACGATCGAGGCGACGGTCACCACCGCGGAGGAGGCCGAGGTGCTGGGCGTTCCGGTACATGCGCCGGCGTTCCTGTTCGAGCGGCTGACCAGGAGCGAACAGGGCCACCCCGTCGAGTTCGTGCGCTCCGTGTATCGCGGCGACCGCTATCGATTGGAGCTCGAGTTGCGACCGGCGCTGCGCTGACCCCCTCGGCCGGCCCGTTCGCCAAGCCGACCGCGGCGGTCCCGAGCCCGCCGTCTGCTCCACGTCCCCCAAGGATTGAGGTGACCCGCCATGGACTTCGTCAACGATGTCTTCACCTTCCTGGCGAACAACGTGTTCGGCCAGGTGCCCATCCTGATCGGCCTGATCACCCTCGTCGGCCTGCTGCTGCAGCGTAAGCGCTTCGAGGACACGCTCGCCGGTGCGCTGCGCGCCACCATCGGCGTGGTCATCCTCTTCATCGGCATCGAGGTGTTCACCGGCGGGCTGACCAGCTTCCAGACCGTGCTCGCCGACGCGATGGGCACCACCCCGCCCAAGGCCGAACGCACGCTCGCCGACTTCCTGCAGACCCAGGGCGGCACCATCGCGCTGGTGCTCACCACCGCGTTCCTGGTGCACGTCGCGATGGTACGGCTGTTTCCCGCGGCCAGATATCTCTACCTCACCGGCCATCTGATGTTCTGGATCAGCGCGGTCACCGTCGCTTCGCTCGTCACGCTCGCGCCGCGGGCCAACCAACTGACGCTGGTGCTGTGCGGGGCGGGTTTCGTGGCCGTCTACTGGACGCTGCAGCCGCTGTGGATGCGTCCGCTGATGCACCGGGTGATGCCGGATGACCGCTTCGGCTACGCGCACACCAGCTCGCTGGCCTGCGTACTCACCGGATACGTCGCCCGCCCGCTCGGCGACAGGGACCGGCACGATACCGAGAAGGTCCAGCTGCCGCGGCAGTTGTCGTTCTTCAAGGACGTCAACGTCAGCACCGCGCTCATCATCTCCGTGATCATGCTGATCGGAGTGGCGCTGGCCGACGACGCCGTGGTCGCCAAGCAGGCCGCCGAGCTCGACCCGAAGATCTCGCCGTGGGTGTGGGGGCTGCTGGTCGGCCTGCGCTTCGCCGGCGGGATCGCCATCCTGCTGTACGGCGTGCGGATGTTCCTCGCCGAGATCGTGCCGGCGTTCAAGGGGATCAGCGACAAGGTCATCCCCGGCACCCGGCCCGCGCTCGACGCCCCCACGGTCTTCCCGGTGGCGCCCACCGCGGTGATGATCGGCTTCGTCTCCGCCACCGGTGTGTTCCTCGCCCTCCTCGGCCTGTTCGCGACCGCCGGATGGTTCACCCTCGCCCCGCCCATGATCATGCTGTTCTTCGTCGGTGGCGCGGTCGCCGTATTCGGCAACGCGGTCGCCGGCTGGCGCGGCGCGGTGATCGGCGGCGCGCTGACCGGGCTGGTGCTCGCCGTCGGCCAGGCGATCACCTGGGACGTGTACGCCCGTACCGCCCCCGAGCTGGCCACCCTCGCCGACCCCGACTGGTACGCCATCGCCTGGCTGTTCAAGGCCCTGGATCCCGTACTCGGCGGCAACGCGATCTGGGCGATCCCCGTGGTGGCGCTCGGCGCCGCCGCCGTCACCCTGCTGCTGCTCGGCCGCCGCGAAAGCCGCCGGCTCGGCGAGCCTGAGGGCCGGCCAGCGGCCGAGGCGCGCTCGGAGGGGGCATGACCGTGCCGCTCGACCGGCCGCTCGACCGGCCGCTCGACGTCCTCACCGTGTGCGGCGTCGGAATGGGATCAAGCCTGATGCTGAAGATGACCGCGGAGGACGCGCTGCGCGCTCTCGGCGTGGACGCGCGGGTGGAATGCACCGACGTGTCCACGGCGCGCGGGATGCGGCCCGACGTCGTCATCGGCCAGGAGATGCACACCAGCGAGCTGGCCGACCTGGCCCCTGTGGTGATCGCGATCAGTGACTTTCTCGACAAGGACGGCCTGCAGGCCACTTTGCGGGATCGGCTCACCGCGCGGGGCTGGCTGGCGTGACGGCTGTCGGATATCGCGACGGCGTGACCGCGGCGGACTGGCGGACGGCGATCCGCGAGTCCGCCGCCGCGCTGGTCGATCTCGGCGTGGCCGGCGAAGGCTACCCCGACGCCTGCGTGGCGATGGTCGAGCGGCACGGGCCGTACATCGTGCTGGCGCCCGGCCTGGCCCTTGTACACGCCCGCCCCGAGGACGGCGGGCTGGCCGTCGGAGTGACCGTAACCAGGCTGGCGTCCGGCGTCCCCTTCGGCCACCCGGACAACGACCCGGTCGATCTGCTGCTGACCTTTTGCACTCCCGACGCCGAAGCGCACGTCGGCTCGTTGGCCACCTTGGCCCGCGCGCTGTCGGACGGGCTGGCCGAACGGCTGCGCGCGGCGAGCGATGGCACGGAGTTGCTCACCACGCTGAAGGAGGTTTTCCCGGATGCCCAAGGAGGCGAGTCCGGCGGGCAACGCTGAGGTCACCCGCGGCCGGCATGCCGACCGTATCCGCACACTGCTGGATGAGCTCGACGTTCGCTCCGGCGCGGCGATCGCCGACGCGGCCGGAGTCTTGCTCAAGACCATCGAGGCCGACGGGATCGTCTACGTCGCGGGGGCCGGGCACTCCCTTTCCCTGGTCTTCGAGACCTTCTACCGGGCCGGTGGGCTGGCCGCGGTCCGGCCGATCTGGGACCCCGCGGTCCTGCCGCTCGCCGGCGCCCTGGGCAGCACGCTCGCCGAACGGCGACACGGTCTTGGCCGTACGGTCGTGCGGGCGGCCGGGCCGACGCCGCCGGATGCCGCCGTGGTGTTCTCCACCAGCGGCCGCAACCCCTACCCGGTGGAGATCGCGCAGGAGTGCGCGGCGCGCGGCGTACCGGTGATCGCGGTGACCTCACCGGACGCCTCGGCCGGTGCCGCGGCGCGTGCCGGCACCGTACTGTCCGACCACGCGACGGTCGTGCTCGACACGGCCGTGCCCGCGGGCGACGTCGTCCACCCGCCCGGGGCGCCGCGCACCGCCGCGGTGTCCACGATCCTCGCCGCGTACGCGTGGTCGGTCCTGCTGGCCGAGCTGGACGACCTGGCGGCGGCGCGCGGCGTCGAGCTGCCGAGATGGACGAGCGCGAATGTGGCGGGCGGCGACACGGCGAACGCGGAGTTGATCGCCCGATATCGGCGCCGAGTACCCGAACTCACCGCCGACGCCCAATAGCGCGATCAGCGGAAGGCGGGCGATCCCGGCCCGCCCGCCGCCCCGGCGGACCCGGACGGATAATCGTTGGTGTGGGGGTGGGACCGGCGCCCGCCACGCCGTTTTCCGGCCGGACGGCGTGGGCTCGGAGTCTGCAGACGCCGCTGCGGGAGTTCCTGCGCACCGAGACCGGCGGGGCCGTCGTGTTGCTGGCCGCGGCTCTGGCCGCGTTGGTGTGGGCGAACGTGCACCCCTCCTCTTATGAGGCGACGTGGTCGACCCCCGCGTCGATCCGCGTCGGCGACGCCGGTCTGACGCTGGACCTGCGGCACTGGGTCAACAGCGGTCTGATGACGGTGTTCTTCTTCGTCGTCGGTCTCGAGGCGCGGCGCGAGTTCGACATGGGCGAGCTGCGCGACCGGCGGCGGCTGGCGTTGCCGCTGGCCGCCGGGGTCGGCGGCATGGTGGTGCCGGTGGCCATCTACCTGGCCGCGAACGCGGGCCGGCCGACCATGTCCGGGTGGGGCGCCGCGATGTCGACGGACACGGCGTTCGCGCTGGGCCTGCTCGCGCTGTTCGGGCGGCGGCTGCCGGCCAGGCTGCGCGCCTACCTGCTCACCGCGACGGTGGTCGACGACACGATCGCGCTCGTGGTGATCGCGGGGGTCTACAGCGAGGACGTCGCGCTGCCCGCGCTGCTCATCGCCGCGGGGATCATGGCCGTGGTCTTCCTCGCCCGCGCCGGTGACGTCCGTTATGTGCCGCTTTATGCGGCCTTGGGGATCGCCGGCTGGGTGGCGCTCAACGCCTCCGGCGTGGAGCCGGTGGTGATCGGCCTGGTCATGGGGCTGTTGACGTACGCCTATCCCGCCACGCGCACCGATCTCGAACGCGCCACCGAGATGTTCCGGCTCTTCCGCGAACAGCCCACGCCGGAGCTGGCCCGGTCGGCGCAGACCGAGGTCGCCGCGGCGATCTCGCCGAACGAACGGCTCCAGCAGCTGTTCCACCCCTGGACGAGCTATGTGATCGTGCCGCTGTTCGCCCTGGCGAACGCCGGGATCCCGGTCAGCGCCGGTTTCCTCGGCCAGGCCTATACCTCGCCGGTCACGCTGGGCATCCTCATCGGGTACGTGGCGGGCAAGCCGATCGGCATCCTCGCCCTTTCGAGCCTGGTCACCTGGTTGAGCCGGGGCCGGCTGCGGCCACCGGTCGGGTGGGCGGCCGTGACCGGCGGCGGCGCCATCGCCGGCATCGGCTTCACCGTGGCCCTGCTCATCGCGACGCTCGCCTTCACCGGGCCCCGACTCGACGAAGCGAAGGTCGGCGTGTTGTCGGCCGCGCTGTGCGCCTCGGTCCTCACCTGGATGGTGGTCCGGGTGACCGCGCTGCTGCCGGCCCGGATGCGGCTGCGGGCGCTGCTCGGCACCGCCGAGACCATCGTCGATCTGGCGGCGCCGGTGGATCCGGAGCGCGACCACATCCGCGGCCCGGCGAGAGCGCCGATCACGGTGGTCGAGTACGGCGATTTCGAGTGCCGGTATTGCGGCCGGGCCGAGCCCGTCATCCGCGAACTGCTCGCCGAGGCCGGCGACGTCCGCTATGTGTGGCGGCACCTGCCGCTCAGCGACGTGCATCCGCAGGCCCAGGTCGCGGCGCTGGCCGCGGAGGCCGCCGCCGCGCAGGGCGGGTTTTGGGAGCTGCACGACCTGATGCTCGATCGTCAGGACGCTTTGCGGCCTCGTGATCTGGTCGGGTACGCCGACGAACTCGGGCTCGATGTCGAGCGGTTCCGTACCGACCTGCGCAAGAGCACCGGCGCGGCGCGCATCGCCGAAGACGTCGACTCGGCCGACGTCAGCGGCGTATCCGGCACTCCGACCTTCTTCATCAACGGCCGCCGCCACCACGGCGCCTACGACATCGCCGGCCTCACCGCCGCCGTCCAAACCGCCAGGCGACGCGTCGCCGTACGCCCCTGAAGGCGGGCCATGGGTGGCAGGGACATGCCGACGACGAGAGGAACCGCGGACCATGGGCTTCGGCGAACCATCAGGCCGGCCCGCGGATTCGCGGTGACGGTGCGTCAGCGGGCGGCTGAGCGTGTGTGGCGGTGGCGCAAATGGTCCAGCCAGGACAGGACCGGGGTGGCGGTCAGGCCGTGCAGGCACACCGAAGCGAGCACGGTGAACACCGCCACCGCCCACAGGGACCGGGGGTCCACGCCGAAGTCGGCCTGGCCGAGGGCATAGGCGAGGTAGAACAGGGCGGCGATGCCGCGAACGCCGAAGAACGCCATCACCCGCCGCTCCCGCGGGCCGGCGGGGCAGCGATGGAGCGCCAGCCATCCGATCAGCGGTCGCCACACCAGCAGGAGCAGCAGGCCGGCCGCCGCCCCCTGCCAGCTGAGGTGCCCCAGCCCGCCGGTGGCGACGTACCCGCCCACCAGCAGGAGAAGCCACGCGGTCATCAGCCTCTCGATCTGTTCGATGAAGCCGTGCAGGACACCGTGATATCCGTGGGAGCGTTCGGCCGCCCTGATGGCGCAGGCCGTGACGAAAACGGCGATGAAGCCGTACCCGCCGACCACCTCGGCGAGGCCATAGGCCAGCAGGGTGGCCGCGATCGCCACGAACCCCTCGTTGCGTTCGGCCAGCCGCAGCGACGGGCGGTCGGCGAAGAACAGCCGACCCAGAGCCCACCCGGCCAGCAACCCGACGCCGACTCCGGCCACGCCCTTGTAGATGACGTCGATCGTCAGCCATTCGCCCAGCCAGTCACCCGACCATGCCCCGCCGGCGGCCGCCAGGGCGATCGCCGCGTACACGAGCGGAAAGGCCAATCCATCGTTGAGACCGGCTTCTGAGGTCAGGCCGAACCGGACCTCATCGTCGTCGTGCTCGGCGTCTGTGGGCTCACCCACCCGCAGGTCGGACGCCAGGACCGGGTCGGTGGGCGCGAGCGCCGCGCCCAGCAGCAGCGCCGCCGCCGGGGGCCACCCGAGCAGCGCGTACGCCGTCCCGGCGACCACCAGCGTCGTCAAAGGCAGCACCACGATCAGCAGGCGGCCGGTGCTCGACCAGGCGCGACGGCCGAACGGGCGGTTCAGCGCCAGCCCGGCACCCATCAAAGACGTGATCAAGCAGAGCTCTGTGAGGTGCTCCACCTGCACCCGGTGCGCCACCGGATCGGGCGCGGGCAATTCCAGCGGCATCACGTACAACCCCATCCCGCCGAACAAAAACACCAGCGGCAACGAGACCGGCAACCGGTGGATCAAGTCCGGCAACGCCGCGCTGAGCAGCGCCCCGGCACCCGCGATCACAAAGACGAGATCGACATCTCCCATCGTGCGGATCAGCCGGTGCCGCCCAGCGTGCGTACCCCGTCCCGCCAGGCATGAGCCGACGCCGCGACCGAGAACGCCGGCAGCCCATATCTGACATCCGGCTTCACGCCGCTCATGGCGGAGTCAAAAGTCATTTACTCCGCATACCCCTAGTTTTGGGGACGATCCGGGTCTGGTCCGCTCGCACCGGCGCCGGCCGTCCATGGCCGCCGGCGCCGGGTGCCGCTCGCGCGGGCCGGGGCGGGTTTCAGCGGAGGCTGCCGACGGGGTGCTGCCCGTCGGTTTGCAGCCGGTACTCGGCGTCGAATTGGGCGCGGTGCTCGTCGATGACGCGTTCGCTCGGCGGCTTCTCGCCACCGTGAATCTGTTGTTGCATCTGCTCGAAGCGTTCGTGTGCGTCGCGGACGTACCCGGCGCCGAGCGTGGTCAGGTCGATCTGGGTGGCCAGCAGATTTCGCAGGTATTCCTTGTTGGGCTCGAAGGTGACCGGTGGCGGCAGTTCGGCGGCGAGGATGCTTTCCGGATCGCGGCCGTCATGGCGGCGCATCAGATCGCAGGCGATGCGAAGGTGCTCGAGCTCCATGTTGAGGTGGAGCTCCCAAATCGCCTTGACCTTCGGGTCGGACTCGGTCTCCATCATCGAGTGGTACATGTAGCACTCGTTGTACTCGTGGTTGACCAGCCGTTCCCACCAGGTCTCTCCGGGGTCCACCAGGGACTCGTAGTGGGTGACGTGCTCTTCTTCGATGAGCCCGATCTCTTGGTAGAGCTGCCGGGCGATCGGCTCCATGTACTGGGGGCCGACGTTCATGTAGAAGTTCATGGTCTGCTGCTCGGCGGCCATGATCGTCAGGGCGTGCAGCTTGGAGATCGGCGCCGCCGTGGCCCGGTCGTACGGATCGCGGACGTTGTCGGCCGGGTGCCGGTGATGGCGTTCGGTGGGCCGGCCGGGCATCACCTCGGTCAACTGCTCGACGATCTTCTCGGCCTGGCGGTGCTCGATCATCTCGTACAGGTTGGCGTACCGATACAGGTGATCAAAGTCTTCGAGCACCCCGAATTCATACGCCTGTTTGAGATAGGGATCGGGCTCCATCCTGGCGACCCAGCCGGTCAGGTCCACGGCAACCTGCTCATAGGCGATGGTCGTCTCCAGAATGGAAGACTGTCCGGGGAGCAGCCAGTTAACCACTTTCTGCTGTTGCTGTTCGGCGTAGCGCACCTCGGCCAGCTGCCGTTTGACCTCTGGGTCCGGGCAGACCCGGGCGAAGTGGTGGCTGAACATGACGCCTTCGACCTCGATGCCGTTCATGGCGATGATCCGGCATTTGGTGTACGGGTCGGAACGGTCGGGGTCGACCGGCTCGACGTCGAGCTCCCGCCAGGTGCGGATCTGCTGGTCCAGCGGGATGCCGCGGTGCTCAAGTGGGTTGAACGACATGGCTCACCTCTCGACTTGGGTTCGCACCCACTTACCCGGGCCAGGGCCGTTCGCACGTTGCGGTTCCGCGCTATTGGAAAACCTTTACCGGCTTATGAAGGAGCGAGCGCCGCCACCCGTTTATGGCCGCGCATCTGGGTAATCGCTCTGCCATTAACGGGGAACGCCAAGGCGGGCCGGCCGAGAGCCGTGCCATATCGCCGAGGCACTACACGGGGGAGTCGCCCAGATGAACACATCCACCGCCCAAGCACCGCCCACCGACGACGTCATCGAGCTGCTGCTGTGGCAGCACGCCCAGATCAGGGACCAGTTCGACCTCGTTCAAGGCAGCGCCGGGCAGCAGCGTAAGGACGCCTTCCAGCAGCTGGTGCGGCTGCTGGCCGTACATGAGACCGCCGAAGAGGAGATCGTGCATCCCGCCGCCCGCAGGGTGCTGCCCGGCGGAGGTGGCATCGCCGACGACCGGCTGGAGGAAGAGCGCGAGGCCAAGGAACTGCTCGCCGAGCTGGAAGGCATGGACACCGACGACCCCGAGTTCCTGCGCAAACTCGACAAGCTCCGCATCGACGTGCTGACCCACGCCCGCGCCGAGGAGCGCTATGAGTTCGAGCGCTTGCGAGACGCGTTCAGCGACCAGCAGCGCAAGGCCCTGGCCGCGGCCGTACGCGCCGCTCAGGCGACCGCCCCCACCCACCCGCACCCCGGAACCGAGACCGCGACCAAGAACCTCCTGGTCGGCCCGCTCGCGGCGGTGGCCGACCGCGTCCGCGACATGATCAGGAAGGCCGGGAAATAGCCCCATGCCTTCGGCCGCCAAACGAGCACGGTCCCTCGCCGTCGCCCACGGCGCCTTCAACATCGCGGGAGGAGCCTGGCCGCTGTTCAACTTGACGAGCTTCGCGTGGGTGTTCGGTCCCAAGTCCGATGACTGGCTGCAACGTACCGTCGCCGGTCTGCTCATCACCGCGGGGTGGTCACAGCTGCGGACACCGAACACCGCCGAGGGTCGCCGCGGCGCGTGCCGCATCGGCCTGGGCACCGCGACAACACTGCTGGCCGTCGACCTGTACTACGTCCCCAAAGAAAGACTCCGCTGGACCTACCTGCTCGACGCACTAATGGAGGTTGCCTGGATCGCCGCCTGGGCCCGTACTCCGATGAAGTGACCGCCGCTGTCGATCACGTGGGTACCGTACGTTTATGGCGGAGTGGCCGTTGGTGACGTTCGGGCATGGCACCGCCGCCATCGAGGAGATCATCTCTTTGCTTCGCGGCGCCGGAGTCGTGTCGCTGGTCGACGTGCGTACCGCGCCGGGCAGCCGCCGCAATCCGGCCGTCGCGCGTACGGAGCTGGAGCGGTCGCTGCCCGAGAGCGGCATCGGCTACCGCTGGGAGAAAAGGCTCGGGGGGTTCCGCAAGGTGCCGGCCGGCTCGCCCGATGTGGTCTGGCGCAACGACGCCTTCCGCGGCTACGCGGCGCACATGCGTACCGACCCGTTCCTCGTGGCCGTTGACGAAGTGCTCGTCGAGGCCGCCGAGCGCCCCACCGCCGTCATGTGCAGTGAGAGCGTCTGGTGGCGCTGCCACCGTCGTATGATCGCGGACTTCGCGCTGTTCGCCCGTGGCGTGCCGGTACGCCACCTCATGCACGACGGCCGGCTGGAGAAGCACCGCGTCAGCGAAGGCGCGCGGCTGCGCGACGATGGCCTGCTCGTTTACGACGGCGGCCAGGAGCGACTGCCGTCCTAGCTCTCATAAGAACGGCCGGCAGAAGATTGCGACCGCATGGATGTCGTGTTACGACTCCACAAGCGCAACAGCGTGCTCCTCCACCCACGCGATCTCAAGCGCCAATTCGTTGAGCAGACCGCGACGAGCCAGCCCCACCTCCCACTCAGCACCTTCAGCGACCAGCTTCCACAAGTGGCCCAGAAACTGCCGCATCCGCTCGATCCCCGTCCGCACGATGCCAACGTCAGGCTCGACACCGTACGCGTCGAGCAGCAAGCGAAACCGGCGCGCCTTGTCCGCGATGCTCGTCGGCAGTCCCGCCGCTCGACACTTCTCCTCATGCCACAACGGCACCCAACGCCAGGCGGCATATCCCAGGTCCCAACCGCGCGGCCCCGGCGCCGCCGACTCCCAATCGATCAACGCCACCGGCACACCCGACCGAAAGACGGTGTTCCACGGCGACAGATCGTTGTGACAGACCGTCTCGACCGGCTGCCGAACCTCCAACTGCCACTCCCGGCCGGCCCACGAAAACGTCGCCGCGGCATCGTGATACGCACGCACGAGGGCGCCGAGGTGCACAAGCACGTCGTCACGCCAGACCCAGTGATCCGCATCCTGTACAGGCCCGGTGTCCGCTTCTGGCAGACCACCACCGACCTCGCCCTCGATGTAGGTCAGAACCTCTCGCCCTTGGTCGTCAAAGCCCAGCGCACGCGGCGCGCCGCCAAAGCCTTCACGCTCAAGGTGCCGCAGCAGATCGAGCACGGCCGAAGACCATGAGTGACGCACGCGCCGAACCGTCTGACCCACTCGAACGACACTCGAATGAGAACCACCGTCGAGGGGAAGCTCTGGCTCACCCATGCGTCCGGCTCACGGATCGGCTGCTCGCCCGCCGAGCAAGTCGCCACACAGAGGGTCACCAGCACCTCATGACGGCTGCCCGGACCCGAACCGGGTGAGTACGCGTTCGGCCTGGTCCATCATTTCGCGGACGATTTCAGCGGCGGGCTTGATGTCGTGGACGAGACCGACGCCCTGTCCCATCAGCCATGGCATTTCCTCCCAGTCGGCCTTGGTCTCGGGCCCCGGCGGCAGCACGTTGAATTTGCGCAGCACGGTCTCTGCCCCCTGGAAGACCGTTGTGCCGACTTGTTCGAGCGAGTCACGGTCGGTCGGCACTTGGTCCAGCCGGTCGTTCCAGTCGGCCACCACGCGGTTGCGCTGGACCCGCATCGGATTGAACTCGGGCCACTCGGGGCCGAAGATCGCTGTGCGTACGGTGTCTTCGCCCAGGGAGGAGATCAGTCGGCGGTGGTGCTCGGGATGCACCTGAGCCTCCGCCGAGGCGACCAGCCGGGTTCCGACCCACACGCCGTCGGCGCCCAGGCATAGGGCCGCGGCGACTTGGCGTCCGTCGGTGATCCCGCCGGCGGCGAGGACCGGTACGTGGTCCCCCACGGCATCCACGATGGCGGGAACACCCACCATGGCGGGCAGGCCGCCGTAATTGTGGCCGCCGGCCTCCCAGCCCTGGGCGACGACGACCTCGGCGCCGTCGTCGACGGCGAGCTTGGCCGCGTCGGCGGAGCCGACCTGTTCCCATACCGATACCCCCGCCTCGCGCAGGTACTTGAGCTGGTCGGCCGGCGGGTGGCCCCAGTGGTAGGAGACGATCGGCACCCGCTCCTCGGCGCAGACGCGGACGGATTCGGCGTTGTCGAAGTACGTGATCAAGTTGATGTTGAACGGTGCCGCTCCCACGCCCCGGCGGACCTCATTGATGATGTGCCGAAGCCTGTCGGGGGGGATGAGCGCGGCCCCCACCGCGCCGATGCCGCCCGCCCGGGTGACCGCCACCGCCAGCTCAGGGGTGCCGCCCGCGAATGCCATTCCGGCGCAGGCGAACGGGTACGGAATGGCGAACTTCTCGGTGAACCCCGTGGACAGCACGCTCATGACGGCTTCTTCCTTGAGCTTGCGGTGGATGGAAGCAGGACCCGGTGGCAACAGCCGGGAACCGCGCCACCCCCATGGTGTTCGCCGACGTGTCGGAAGGAAAGACCGAGACGTCGGCGGCGGAGCTACGGCCAGGCCTGCACGCGGACCCCGTACAGATAGATAGACGCCGTACGGATAGCCGG
>CALAED010000683.1 GCA_937891035.1 uncultured Thermomonosporaceae bacterium
CCGCTGTGTGCAATTCCTCGACCTTCGACAACAGCTCCGCGACCCGGGGCGGCAAGTAGACCGTCGTGGCGCAAAAGCGCACGCCATCGTGGGTACGAACGAAGCGGACCTCGTATACGACGTCGGTCAGCAAGCGGAGGCGGCCGGCGTTCGCCGGGTCGACCCGGCGCCTTAACGGCGCCAGCACCTCCATGACCGTGTCCTCCGAGAGCCCCATAAGATCGTCGACGGTACCGACCTGCCGCACATAACCGTCTCCGCTCGGCTGGGCGAAGGTCCCCTTGCCGCGGACACGATAGACCATGCCGTCGGCAACCAGTTCCTGGAAAGCCCGCCTCACGGTTTGCCGGCTGACCTGGAATTCGGCGGCCAATTCGGCCTCCGTAGGGAGCTGCCGACCGTTTGCAAAGGTGCCCTGAAGGACTTGAGCCCGCAAATGACGTGCCAATATCTGATAATTCGACTCGCTTTGGCGCACGACGACTCACTCCCCTCTCGCTGTCGAAGCGTGCTGCCAGCCCGCCGGGCAATCATTCGAACTCAATTGGCCGGACAAGCCGAGGGTATCCGCAGCGGCTTCCCCGGAGCACGCGTTCAGATGATCCGGTGCAGCCAGCCGAACGCGTCTTCGGCGCGCCCGAACTGCATGTCGACGAGCTGTTTGCGGATGGCCATGGTCACCTCCCCGGAGGTCCGCGGCGGCTCGGGCACATCACCGGCGGCCGACACCAACCTTCCGACCGGCGTGATGGCCGCGGCCGTACCACATGCGAAGACCTCGGTGATCGCACCCGAGAGGACGCCGGCGCGCCACTCGTCGACGGAGAACTTCCGCTCCTCCACGACCAAGCCCATCTTTTCCGCCAGCTCGATGATGCTGGCGCGGGTGATGCCCTCGAGGATGGTGCCGGTGGCGGGGGTGACGAGGCGGCCGTCGGCGTGCACGAAATAGAGGTTCATCCCACCGAGTTCCTCGACGTACTTCAGCTCTTGGGCGTCCAGGAAGACCACCTGGTCACAGCCGTGCGCATACGCCTCCTGCTGCGCCACCAGCGAGCTCGCGTAGTTGCCGCCGGCCTTGGCCGCGCCCATGCCACCGTGGGCGGCACGGGTGTACTCAGTGGTGAGCCAGACCGTGATCGGCTTGATGCCGCCCTTGAAGTAGGACCCCGCCGGGCTGGCGATCACCATGAACGTGACATGCGGAGACGGCCGCACCCCGAGGAAGACCCCGGAGCCGAACATGAAGGGCCGTATATAGAGACTGTTCTCATCCTCGCCGGCAGGGACCCAGCGCTGGTCGATCCGGACGAGCTCGTCTACCGCCTGCACAAAGTCGTCGACCGGGAGCTCCGGGAACGCGAGTCGCCGGCTGGAGCGCTGCATCCGAAGGGCATTCGCCTCCGGACGAAACGACCAAATTGAGCCGTCGGGATGCCTGTACGCCTTCATGCCCTCGAAGATCTCCTGGGCGTAATGGAGCACGGCGGTGGCCGGGTCAAGGCTAAGCGGCCCGTAGGGCTCGATCCGCGCGTTGTGCCAGCCGTCGTGAGGGGTCCACTCCACACGGAACATGTGGTCGGTGAAGTGGTGGCCGAAACCGGGTTCGGACAAGATCTCTGCGACTCGCTCGTCGGAGGTCGGGCTCAGCGAAGGGATGGTGCTGATCCGACGAAGGCCGCCGCCCGTGGCCGTCTGGGGCTTTGCTTTGGAGACGCTTGGGCGCACCTGGACTTCACTCCACCTCGTGGGACCTGGCGGACCTGGCGACCTGACGCTTGGGTGCACCACGCCCCATATATATACGGCCAATAGCGACTATTGTCGGTGATTAGGCTCAGCCACGTCAAGCGTCTCGCCCGCTTCCCGCGCGCCCGGCACAGCAGCGCGCTCGCCTGATGCCCCTTTCAGGCGCAAAGGCACAGCTCATGGCACCAACGTCCCCCGGACCCTTGACACCGGCCAGCCATTACGTAATATGGCCGTACATTTTGAGAATCAGGGTGGCAGGGCGGGTCTTCGCGGCGTCCCAGTGAGCGTTGTCGAGATCTGGCCGATCGAGCTCCGTGCCACACGTTCGACCGGGCGACGGAGCCTTACCTCCTGCGAGGTGGCCGACCCGCGGCCGTTAGCCAGACTTGGCCGCTACCAACGGCCGCAACCACTTTCGAGAACAAGAGGCAGTGGATGGCGAGCGAACAGGAACTCAGCACGGTGCGCGACCGGCTGCTCGGACTGATCGACGAGGAGCGGATCCGCGCCGTGAATATCGACCGGCCGGCCAAAGAGGTCGTCGATCGCTACCTCGCCCTGACCGACCTGTGCTCCACGGTGTCGGACGCGATGGACGAGCTCGGCATTGGGTGCGCGATACCGGCGTGCGAGCTGACGCCATTGGCGGACGGACAGCGCGTGTGCGGCCCTGCGATTACAGTGCGCTATGTACCGGCGGACGGTAACCCCGGAGCGCACTACCAGCGCAATGATCGGGCCCGTCTCGCCGACCGCGACCTCTATGGGGTCGGGCAGGCCGGAGACGTCGCGGTTTTCGACTGCGGCGGGCGCGCCGACGTCTCGGTCATGGGCGGGCTGTCGACCCGGTGGGCCAAACGGCTGAACATCGCCGCGTGCATCGTCGACGGCGGTGTGCGCGACGTCGACTCCATCCGCGCGCAGGGGCTGAGCGTGTGGAGCCGTGGCCGGACGCCGATCACCGGCAAACACCGCGTCGAGGCAGTAGAGATCAACGGAACGGTCGCGCTCGATCGCGCACAGGTGGAGCCGGGTGACCTGGTGGTCGCCGACGGCTCGGGCGTGTGCGTCGTGCCGCGCACCCATGTGGAGACGGTCTTGGAACGCTGCGAGGCCGCCGACGACGTCGAGGCCGAAGTGATTGCGCTGATCGATCAACACGCCTCGGTGGCGAAAGTCACCTCCGCCCTGCGTGCCGACCTTTGGTAGGGCGAGCGAGTCGTACCCGGCGTCCCGGCGTGGCGATCTCCGCGGACACGGGATGGAGGTGATGAGCGGTGGGTGGTGAACCTGCCGGAACGCGCGCCTCCGGGGCCACCACGGCTGGTCCCTTGAGTGGGTTGAAGGTCTTTGAGGTCTCGGCCTTCGTGGCAGCGCCGCTCGGTGGCATGACGCTCGCCCAGCTCGGTGCGGATGTCATCCGTATCGATCCGCTCGGCGGGGCGGCAGACCGCTCGCGGTGGCCGCTCACTTCGTCCGGTGTGAGCTTGTACTGGGCCGGCCTCAACAAGGGCAAGGAGTCGATCACTGTCGACCTCTCCTCGCCGCGGGGTCGTGCGATCGTCAATGACCTCGTCTCCTCCTGCTCCGACGGAGCAGCGGTGGTCCTGACCAACGTGGCGGGACGTGACTGGCTTTCCTACGAAGCCCTCTCGGCCGTTAGGAAGGACTTGATCCACGTTCAGGTACTTGGGCACCCCGACGGGAGCCCGGCTGTCGACTACACCGTCAATGCAGCGGTCGGCTTTCCCTTGGTGACCGGTCCGCAGGCAATCGCCGACCCGGTGAACCACGTGCTGCCGGCGTGGGATATCGCGTGCGGTCTCTACGCAGCCCTTGGGGTGACGGCCGCGCAGGTGCGGCGGCTGCACACGGGCCGCGGTGAGAAAGTCACCGTCGCGCTCGCGGACGTGGCGCTCGCAATGGCGGCAAATCTGGGGTTCATCGCCGAAGCCCAGGTCAATCGCACCGAGAGAAGAAGAATCGGGAACCACCTCTACGGCGGTTTTGCCCGAGACTTCCTGTGCTCGGACGGTGCGCGCGTCATGGTGGTGGCGTTGACGCGAAGACACTGGCTCGACCTGCTGGACGTAACCGGCATGCACGAACCGGTCACGGCTTTGGAGCGAAGCCTGCCGGCGGACTTCTCCAAGGAAGACGATCGGTTTGAATTCCGCGAAGTGCTCGCCGGCCTTTTTGAACGATGGTTCCAATCTCTTCCGGTCTCGGTGGTCTCCAGGCGCCTCCGGCGATCCAGTCTGCTCTGGTCGCAGTACCGGACCTTCGCCGAGGTGGTGGAAGACCTACAGCGAAACCCCAACGCCGTGATGAGTGAGATCGACCAGCCCGGCATTGGAAAGCACCTTGCGGCAGGGATCCCGGTTCGACTCCACTCGAGCCCGGGCGAAGCCGTTCCGGCCCCGACCATCGGAGGCGACGGCGTGGCCGTTCTCCGAAGAGAGCTTGGCCTGCCACCGCCGCTCATCGACAGGCTCATCGAGGATGGCGTTGTTGGTGCACCGGCCCCCGTCTGCACGCATCACAGAAAGGCATGACCATGGGTCGTCTCGGCACCACCGAGGGACTGACCGAGGAACAAACCGAGATCCTCAAGGTGGTCCGGACCTTCGTGGAGGAGCGGATCCTCCCGTTCGTCCAAGAGCTCGAGCACGCCGACGAGTACCCCGCTCAGATCATTGACGGGCTTAAAGAACTGGGGATCTTCGGCCTGACCATTCCGGAGGAGTACGGTGGCCTCGGCGAGTCACTGCTCACCTACGCCCTGGTCGTCGAGGAGATCGCCCGCGGCTGGATGAGCGTCTCCGGTGTCATCAACACCCACTTCATCGTGGCGTACATGCTAATGCGGCACGGCACCGACGAGCAGAAGCGGACGTACCTGCCGACGATGGCCACCGGTGAGGTGCGCGGCGCGTTCTCGATGTCCGAGCCGGGGCTGGGCTCCGATGTGTCGGCGGTCTCCACGACCGGGACCAGGCTGGCGGACGGCTCGTATGAGCTCACTGGCCAGAAGATGTGGGTGACCAACGGCGGCACGTCGAACCTGGTCGCAGTGCTCGCGAAGACCGACGAGGTCGCGGACTCGGTCTACAGGAACATGACCACGTTCCTTGTCGAGAAGAAGCCAGGTTTCGGCGAGGTCGCCGAGGGCGTCACCGTCCCGGGCAAGATCGACAAGATGGGTTACAAGGGAGTCGACACCACCGAGCTGATCTTCCACGAGCATCGGCTCCGGGCCGACCAGATCCTCGGCGAGGCGCCCGGGCAAGGCTTCTACCAGATGATGGACGGTCTCGAGGTCGGCCGGGTCAACGTCGCCGCCCGCGCCTGCGGCATCGCCATGCGCGCCTTCGAGCTCGGTGTCGAGTACTCCCAGCTCCGCAAGACTTTCGGCAAGCCGATCGCCGAGCACCAGGCGATTTTGTTCCGCCTCGCCGAGATGGCCACCAAGGTGGAGACCGCGCACGCCATGATGGTCCGCGCCGCCCGCGTGAAGGACCGCGGTGCGCGCAACGACGTCGAGGCCGGTATGGCGAAGCTGATCGCCTCGGAGTACTGCAACGAGGTCGTCGAGGCGTCCTTCCGCATCCACGGCGGCTATGCCTACTCCAAGGAATACGAGATCGAGCGGCTCTACCGTGAGGCGGCGTTCATGTTGATCGGCGAGGGCACCTCCGATATTCAGAAGATGATCATCGGCCGCAGCGTCCTACGCGAATACGCGATCAATGGAACCCGGTCATGACGTTGGTCGCACGGGAGGTACGCGGCCCCTTTTTCGACGAGCTTGAGGTGGGTGCCGAATTCACGGAGGCACCGGCGGTTACCCTGACATCCGGGCTGGCGGCCACGCACCACGCCATCGTCGGCAATCGGCTGCGCCTTGCTATAGACGATGAGCTCTGCCAGTCGGTCACCGGGCAACGAGGGTACGTTTCACCAGCGCTTGTATGGGACATCTCGATCGGCCAGTCGACCGCTGTCACCCAGCAGGTCCGCGCGAACCTCTTCTACCGGGGTCTGCGGTTTCAGCGCTATCCGAGAATTGGGGACACTTTGTCGACGGTCACCACCGTCGACGCCCTTCGCCGCAACCAGGATCGTCCGGGCCGTCCCAGAACGGGTATGGCGGCCCTTCATATCGTGACCACGGACCAACTGGGGCGGATTGTGCTGGACTACTGGCGCTGTGCGATGCTTCCGGTCTCGCCTGGTTGCGATGCCGATGCGCCACGCGACGAGCTGGACGCGATCGGCCGGCGCGAGAGCGTGCGACCGCAAACGTGTATCGCGGATTGGGACCTGGCCCTCTTTCGCGCGGGCGTGCCCGGCGAGCATTTCGCCGACATCGATGTCGGTCAGCGCTGGATCGTCGGGGGCGCAGACGTCGTGAGCTCGGCGCCCGAACTCGCCCGGCTGGCGGGGAACATCGCTGCGGTACACCATGATGCCGCGTCGGCCGGCGGCAGCCGGCTGGTCTACGGCGGGCACACGATCGGCCTGGCGCTCCACCAAGTCAGCCGGGCCATGCCGGCGGTGGTGACCGTCCTGGGGTGGGAGTCGTGCGACCACCTTGCGCCGGTTCATGAGGGCGACGCGCTTGAGTCGGTCATCGAGGTCACCTCGGCCGAGCCGGTGCCGACCGGAGGAGGGCTGGTTTCGCTCCATGTCGTGACGAGTGCCGCGCCGCTCGACGAGCCGCAGCGACCCGTGCTCGATTGGCGGCTCACGGTGGTGCTGGCATGAACAACGCTCGATATGCGCGGAGTCTGCTATTCGTTCCCGGTGATCGCCCGGAGCGCTTCGCCAAGGCGGCGAGCAGCGGCGCGGATATGGTCGTGATCGATCTCGAGGACGCGGTGGCGCCCGGCCATAAGGCCCAAGCCCTGAGCAACACCTTGACCTGGCTCAAGTCTGGTGGTTCGGCCGTCATACGCGTGAACGCCACGGACACTCCGTGGCATCGCAGTGAAGTCGATGAGCTTGCGGCGACCGGCGCGGTGCTGATGCTTCCGAAGGCGGAGGAGCGCGACGTTGTCACGGAGCTGCACCATCGATTGTCCGGGGAGCGCGTGATCGCTCTCATAGAGACGGCCAGGGGCCTTCGGAGAGCAGAAGAGGTGTGCGCGGCGCCTGGTGTGATCCGTGCCGCCCTCGGCACCATCGATCTGGGAGCCGAGCTAGGCGTCGATCCGGCTGCACATGGACCCCTCTCCTATGCACGATCGCGCTTGGTGATCGCCTCGGCCGCGGCGGGTCTACCGCCGCCAATCGACGGAGTGACCGCCGTACTCGGAGCGCAGGACGTGCTCATGGCTGATGTCGAACTCGCGCGCGGCCTGGGGTTCGGCGGGAAGTTGTGCATCCACCCAACACAGGTCCGCTGCGTCAATTCTGGTCTCGGACCCAGCGAGAGCGAAGTGGAGTGGGCGCTGAAGGTAACGGCCGCCGCGAATAGTGATTCCGGGGTCGTGGTGGTGGACGAGTCCATGGTCGATCCGCCGGTAGTGCGACGAGCAGAGCGCATCCTGCAGATCACGCGCGTCTTGTCTATGCAATCAGACAATGCCGCAGCCGGGTCCTGAAAAAGACCAAATATTTACACGTAGACATTTCATCCGGATCATGAGGTGGCGATGAATCTCGACAATCCGGCCACAAAGCCATTTGCGGCCGATGTGAAAGGCATGGAGCCGAACCTGAAACGGGTGATGGGTCCAAAGGCGCTCCTGCTATTCATCGTGGGCGACATTCTCGGCGCCGGCGTCTACGCAGTAACCGGCAAGATCGCCGCCCAGGTCGGCGGAGTGGCGTGGCTGCCGTTCCTGATCGCCTTCGTCGTGGCCACCATGACCGCCCTGGCTTACCTGGAGCTGGTGACTAAATATCCAAAGGCAGCGGGGGCTGCGCTCTACATCCATAAGGCCTTCGGCATTCATTTCGTCACATTCATGGTTGCGTTCATGGTTGTGTGCTCGGGAATCACGAGCGCCTCGATGTCCTCCAGCCTGCTCGCGGCTAACCTGCTGACCGGTCTCGACATCGGCCTCGGCAGCGACGGAGAGCCCGGGACGTCGGCCACGCTGATCACAGCACTGAGCTTCATGGTCCTGCTCGCCCTGGTCAACCTGCGAGGCATCGGCGAGAGCGTGAAGTTCAACGTCGTGCTCACCTGTGTTGAGATTTCGGCGCTCGCGATCGTAATCTTCATTGGCTTCTATGCGATGGCCACAAAGGGCGCCGACGTCACCAAGATCGTCGTCTTCGAGAATCCGGACCACAAGTATCTCTTCGTGGCGACGACCATCGGCACCGCCATTGCGTTCGTCGCGATGATCGGGTTCGAGGATTCGGTGAACATGGTCGAGGAGACCAAGGATCCGGAACGGAACTTGCCGAGGGCCATGCTCACCGGACTAGGTATCGCGGTCATCATTTACATGCTGGTGGCAGTCTCGGTGATCATGGTGCTCCCGCTGAACACCGTCCAGACCTTCGACGGGGAGGCCGGGATTCTGCTCGAGGTGGTCGAGAAGGGCATACCGGGCTTCCCGGTCGGCGCGGTGTTTCCCTTCCTCACGGTGTTCGCCGTAGCCAACACCGCGCTGATCAATATGCTGATGGCCAGCCGGCTCATCTACGGCATGGCTCGGCAGGACGTGCTCCCCCGTTTCATGGGCCATGTCCTTCCGGGGCGACGCACACCGTGGACGGCGATCCTGTTCACCTCGGCGCTCGCGATCGGCCTGATCACCTATGTGACGCTGAACTCCGCAAGCTCGGTGGCCGGCGCGCTGAGCGGAACCACCGCTTTGCTCCTTCTCGTGGTGTTCACGATCGTCAACGTTGCCTGCCTCATCCTGCGCCGTGACATGTCGGCCACCACAAAGTTCAGGGTGCCGACGGCGGTGCCGGTGATGGCCGCACTCGGCTGCGCCTTCCTTGCCGGTCCGTGGGCACGCATTCCAGAGGACTGGGTCCAGTACAAGATCGCCGGGGGCCTGCTGCTGATCGGCAGCGCGCTCTGGGGAATCACGTGGATGATCAACCGCATCTCCCGAGCCAAGAAAACCCGGTTCCATGACATCGAGCACCTCGGCGATGTGTGACAGACCGGGACCTGCACAGCGCGCTGCTTGAGTAAGCCCGTGGGTTCACCCGCTTCCCAGCTCGCTGGCAGCCCGGCGGTCCCCTCTCCAAGCTTGTCCATGGGGGCCACGACGCGGCTGGGTTAGGGCCCTGCCACGTCGGCGCCAGCGGCGTTCTATGCTAAGGCGCCAACACTCCGAAGGGAGCTATGGTTACCAAGGTCATCAGGGCCGATGACATCGATGGCTACGAGGGTGAAGACGTCACCAAGCGAGACTTGGAAGATCGCTGATGGCGTTTACGCTAAGTTATCGAAGCACACCCAGATGCCAAGCCAGAAGGCTGAGCAGCTGCTTACCGTCTAGGAGGGTTCTTTATGGCACAAAAGACAGTCGTTGAGCTTCTCGACGACATTGATGGCCAGCCGGCCGACGAGACCCTCGCTTTCTCATTGGATGGCATCACCTACGAAATCGATCTGAGCTCGGAGAACGCGGATACGCTTCGCAAGGCTCTTAGCCCGTATTTGGATCGCGCCCGCAAAGCTCGGGCAGCCAGCACTGGGCGCGCCAGGCGAAGTGGGCACGGCCCTCGAACGGTCCTCAATCGTGAGCGCTCGGCTGATATTCGGGCCTGGGCGAAGCAGCATGGCATCGAGATCAGCGATCGCGGACGGATCCCCGCTGGGATAGTCGACGCCTACGAGGCCAACGACCCCAGCAAAGTGAAGGCAGACAAGAAGGTGCCAGAGGTCGCATTCCAGCCGGCGGGCTAGTCAGTCGAAATCTCATCTCAGGCGAAACCGCAATATCAAACCTGGATTGGCCCGCATCTTCGCTCGTACGTATTCCCTCTCGTACGGTGCGTGACCCGTGGGAGCGGCCGGGCGGCACCACCTTCACTTCGTCAACGACGAGTCGCCGCCTGCCCTGCATGCCACCTGCACGTGCCGGGGCGTGCTCCTGAGCTGGTGGGAGTTATCGTGATGAAGGGGGCACTGATGACCGAACATACTGCGAGCGCATTGTCGGAACGGCTGTTCGGACAGTCCGTGATAACCATGGAGGCCGCGTCGGTGTGGCTCGGCCAGCGGCTGGGATGGTACTCCGCGCTGAGCGAGGACGGACCGGCCACCTCGGACCAGCTCGCCATGCGGACGGGAACGCAGCCCAGGGCGGTCCGGGAGTGGCTGGAGCAGCAGGCCGCTGCCGGCATCGTGACGACGCACCAGGACGGCCGGTTCGAACTGCCCGCCGGGCATGCCGAAGCGCTGCTCGACCGGGACAGCCCGAACTGGACCGAGCCGCTGGTCCGCCAGATCGTCACGGCGATCCTGCGGCTGCCCGCCATCGCCGACGCGTACCGGTCCGGTGGCGGCGTGCCTTGGCAGGCATACGGCGCCGACATGTCGAGCGCCCAGGGCGATATCAACCGACCGCTCCTCCTGCACGTCCTGGCCCGCGACTGGGTCCCGCGGATCCCGGAGCTGGCGGACCGGCTGGCCCAAGGCGCCCGCGTGGCCGACATCGGCTGCGGGCACGGCTGGTCCGCCGTGGGATTGGCACGGGCTTATTCCGAGATCGAGATAGACGGGTTCGACGTGGACGACGTCGCCCTGGCGGCCGCCCGCGAACACGCGACCGACGCCGGGGTCGCCGATCGGGTGCGATTTCACCACGCCGACGCGGCGACGGGACTCAGCGGCGGCCCGTACGACGTCTTGATGGCGGTCGAGTGCCTCCACGACATGCCCCGCCCCGTCGACGTCCTGTCAACGATGCGGCGCGCCGCGGCCCCCGACGCCGTCGTCATCGTGATCGACGAAGCCGCCGACCCGGTGCTCGCCGCGCCCGCGGACGACATACAACGCCTGCTGTACGGCTTCAGCCTGCTGATCTGCCTGCCTGACACGCTCAGCCACCCCGGCTCCGCGGCGACCGGAGCCGTCATCCGGCCAGACACGCTGGCCGCATACGCGATCGCGGCCGGGTTCGCCGGTGCCGAACCCCTCGACGTCAGCGACACCGGCTTTTGGCGGATCTACCGGCTCGGGCTCTGAGGCCGGTGAAGGCATCCGCACATGCAGCGCTCCGGGCATTTCCGTTGCACTGGTCGGATGGCGGGGGTATGTGCAGCGTTGGTGTATGACCGGCTTTGGAATGGCGTCGGCAACGGCCCTCGCGCGACCTGGTGGGTCGAGTCAGATCGGCTCCACTGGCGAGAGCTTGCGGATTTTGCTCACGTCATGGTGAGGACGCACAGGCCCAATCTCACGTGTACTGTCATCTGAACCGCTGGCCGCCCGTCCACCGAACACGACCAGCCGGGACAGGCTCAGCAGGACAACGGCCGCGGCCACCACGGCGTCGCGGCCGGCGGCCGTCCGCACCCCCAATCGGGCCCGCCCCGCCCGCCACCATTTCATCGTGTTCCGGCCTGCCATTCATCGGCGCATGGGTACCGGCCGCCAGTACGTGGCGGTCCGCCAGACCCATTCGAATGGACCGTAACGGAATTGACGCATCCACAGTGCGCTCCAGAGCATTTGGACGGCCAATATTCCGGCGCCGAGCAACGCGGCCTCCGCCCATCGGTCGGAGGCGCGTAGCCCGATCGCCGTCCCGATGAGGACGAAGGCCAGCGTCGCGGTGAGGTAGTTGGTCAACGCCATCCGCCCCATGGGCACCAGCGCACGGGAGGCCACCCGGCCCACGGGCGTCCGCAGCAGCAACAGGAACAACGCGGCATATCCCACGGCCATCGCCGTCGTGAACACCGGCCCGAGCCGGCGCCCGGCTCCTTCCGGCGCGGGCAGCGCGATCAGCCACAACGCGAGCAGGGCGACCGCGGCGCACAGCAGCGCGGTCTGCACCAACTGCCACGTGCGCTCCGCCAGCGTTTCCGGCACCCGCAGGTCGGCCAGCACGAACCCGAGCACTAACAGGCCGGGGAGTAGGCCGAACCCGCCGACCCCCATGAGCAGGCCGACCGCCGTCAGCACCAACCCGATGATCAGGTTGCTCCGGGGCGGCAGGAAGCTCAACGGCAGCAGCACGAGAAGACCGGTGATGGCGAATGGCAGCAGCACCTCGCCGGGCTGCAGCAGGTGATGAATCGCGCCGAAGACGGCGAGCGCGAGGAACCGGCGCACCAGCAGCACGCGAGGACTGTCCACCCGCCGGGCGGCGGATCGCAGGAAAATCCCAAAACCGATCCCGAACAGAAGATAGAAGATCGGGTAGAACCGGCCGAGCACAAACCAGCGGAGCCCATCAGGAAACTGGCTGACCGATTCGGCCATGCCCATGACCTGCGGGATATTGATGAAAATGATTCCGCACAGCGCGTACCCGCGAAGCGCGTCCAGGGCCTGGATGCGCGGCTGCGACATGACACCACGATCACAAAATGTGCGGCCCCGCGCTACGCCCACCCGGCCATTATCGGCTCCGCCGAGCGGAGGAACACAATGCCCTCTGGCATCCACCGCCCGGCCCAAGCCACGCGCCCGCAGGGCCGGATCGGGTGATGGCAAGTGCCGACGATCGACGGGTCCGGACAGGCGGGCGAGGATCTGGTACGCGATTGAGGATCGTTACTCGCGCTCGATCCTGCGCAGCCCGTGCGCGGGCGTCCACCACTCGACGACGAGCATCGTGGCCTTCTCGTTGAGGTGGGTGTGCACGACCTCGGCGATGTCGGCATGGAAGCGGTCGCCGTCTGATCCTTCGGTGATCGATCCGGCGGCCAGCGCTCGACCGGAGATCTTCGCCTCGCCTGGCCACTGCGCCTCGGAGCCCTCGACCGGGTCGACCGTGGCGCTGTGCAGAGCGAACCGCGGATCCCGACGGAGATCCGCCCCCTTGCGCGCGTTCGGCATCGAGCCAAAAACCAGTTCGCCGCCCTCGAAGATCGTCTCGATCCCGGAGATCCGCGGCGACCCGTCGGCTCGCAAGGTGGCAATGGTCTTGTGTCTGTGAGCGTCGAACAGCGCCCGCACACGCTGCGCGAACTCCGGAATCGTCTGTTCGACGTCACGCCATGCCGTCATGCGCCAATGATCGCACCGATCACTGACAGCCGCCGGCCAGGCATGTGGATCGCGCCGCAGGGCCGGTTCCCGTTAGCCGTCATCGGACAGCGGCCCGGCGGACAGCAGGTGGCCGGCTTCGTGCAGCTCGGCGAGGAAGGCCAGGTGGGCGGGCGTCCTGCAGGGCGGCGGCCGCCGCCTCGTCGAGCTCGGGCGCGTCGGGTCGCAGCATCAGCAGCACGACGGTGAACTGATCGAATTTCACGCCGCGATGGTATGCCCGCCTGGTCAGCGCCGCGAGAGGCCGTCGATGCGCACCACCTCGTCGCCGCTGAGCCGAAAGCCCGACAGGTCGAAGTTGGCCGCGATGCGGTCGCGATTGCCCGACTTGGGGATGACGACGATCCCGTGCTCGAGATGCCAGCGCAGCACGATCTGCGCCGACGTCACCCCGTACCGCGAGGCGATCTCGGCCAGCACGGGATCGCGCAGGTTGGCGCCCTTGAGCGGGCTGTAACCCTCGACGACGACCCCGCGGTTCCGATTGCCGGCCAGCTGCCTTGGGTCGTGCCGGGATGGGCTCCAGGGGATCTGGTTGACCGCCGGAGGCTCGCCGGTGGCGTCGATGAGCTCGTCGAGCTGGCCAACGCTGTAGTTGCTCACCCCGACCGCCCTGGCCAGCCCCTCGTCCCGGATCGCCAGCAGCTCCTGCCATGTGCCCGGCCGCGCGCTGCCGCCCGGCGGCCAGTGCACCAGCCACAAATCGACGTAGTCGGTGCCCAGGGCACGCAGGCTGGCGGTGATCGTCTCGCGCTCGCGGCCGGCGCCCCGGGCGGGCAGCTTGGTGGTGACGAAGACCTCTTGGCGGTCGAGGCCGCTGTCGCGCAGGGCCCGGCCAAGCTCGGCCTCGTTGCCGTACATCGTCGCCGTGTCGAAATGCCGGTAACCCACGTCGAGCGCGCACCTGACCGCGTCGTAGGCGCGGCGGCCGCGCAGCTGCCAGGTGCCGAAGCCGACCAGCGGCATCACCACCTCGCCCGGCAACGTCACCGCCGGGATCCCATTGGCCTGTGCCATGCCGCCGTCTGCCATCCCGCTATCCGTCATGCCGTCATCATTCCCACGTCACGGGAAGTTCCGCGAGTCCCCCGGTGAGGCGCTGCGTCAGCCGGCGCAGCCGCTCGGCCGGTACGGCGAGCGCCAGGGTGGGGAACCGCCGGAACAACGTGCCGAAGACCGTTTGGAGTTCGATCCTGGCCAGGCCGGCGCCGATGCAGAAATGGTGCGCGTAGCCGAAACCGAGGTGCGGCTCGGCCAACGTCCGGAAGATGTCGAACCGGTCGGGATCGGGAAACACCTGTTCGTCCCTGTTGGCCGCCATGGGAAGAAGCAGGACGGCGTCGCCGGCCCGTATCGTCACATCCCCCATCTCGATGTCCACCCGCGCGTATCGCGGCAGCCCATGATCGCTGGGCGCGGCCATGCGCATGATCTCTTCAACGGCGCCGGGCACCAGATCCGGGTCGCGGCGCAGCGCGGCGAGCTGGGTGGGGTGGCTGAGGAGCAGTACGGTGCCGTAGTCGATGCGGGCGACGGTTGTCTCGTGTCCGGCGAACAGCAGCGAGCTCGCCATGGCGGCGATGTCGTCGTCGGTGAGGTCTTCGCGGCCGCTGTCGGCCACGGCGACCAGGTCGGAGAGCACGTCTTCGGCCGGCGCCGCGCGTTTGACCGCGATCAGCCTGTGCACATAGGCGGCCAACTCCCGCTTCGCCGCGGCCGACGCCGCCGCGTCCGCCAGCCCGGCCGTTCGGTCCGACAGCTCCCTGAAGTGGTCCCTGTCCTCGTACGGCACGCCGAGGAGCTCGCAGATGACGAGCGCGGGCAGCGGGAACGACAGCTCCTCGTGCAGGTCGACGGGCGGGGTCCGCTTGGCCATCCGGTCGAGCAGCTCATCGACGATCGACTGGACGTGCTCGCGCAACGCGTTCGTCCGGCGGCGCGAAAACGCGGGCACGAGCAGCCTGCGCATGCGGTCGTGCGTCGCCTTCTCGGTCGCGAAGTCGCCCGATGGGCCGCCGAACAGAGCCGAGTTCGAGATCCGCGGGGCCCGGTCAGGGTCGGGGTGGGAGCGGCCCAGCCGGTCGTCGGCGAGCAGCCGCCTCGTCTCCTCATAGGTGGTCACCAGCCAGGCCAGGTCGCCGGTCTGGGTACGGACCCGCGCGATCGGCCCGTCCGCGCGCAGTGCGCGGTATCGCTCCGGAACGTCGAACACGTCGCGTCGCGCGAACGGCAGTTGGGGCAGATCGGTGCTGGTCGTCATGATCGAGCGGTTCCTTCCCGTGGCGACCAATAAGACTTACCAGACTTATCAGAAGCAACGTAAGAAACAACAGTCAAAAAGACCCGTCAGAAGTGTGTCAGAAGCGTGCTGTCATGACCGTGACCCCGGATCGCGTGAATTCGATCGTGCCGATTTCCTGTACCTGGACGTTGATTGTGGACCCCCAGGCGTAGGCGTTCTGGCCCGCCTCGAACGCCCGCAACGGGAACCGGCGGCCGTCCTTGGTCACCAGGCAGGTGTCATAGTGACCCGGCTGCGGCATGGACCTGAAGGTCACATACAGCCAGGAGGGCTCGCCCTGATAGGCGAAAACCGTGCCCTGCTCGGCGCCGAGGCCGGATTTGAGCGGCGCGGCGCTGAGCCCGCGCCCGTGCGCGACCTCGAGGGTGTGCCGGTAGCTCGCGGCGAGCGCGCGATCCTGCGCGGTCTGCCACCACACCACCCCGGCGGCCAGCCCGGCCGCCGCCGCGGTCGCCGCCACCCATGCCGCCGCCCGTCCCACCGGCCGCGCGGGACGGCGCCGCGGCAGGCGCACCCGCCGGCTCCGGGGTTTGGCCTCGGGCGCGAGCCGCGCGATGACGCGACCCTCGAAGCCCGCGGGCGGTTCCTGGACCGGCACCAGCGTCAGCATCTCGTCGACCAGGTCCGCGGTCATGGCCAGCTCGTGCCGGCACTCATGGCAGGCGCCGAAATGGGCGAGCGCACGCGCGCGCTCGTCACCCGCGGCGACCCCGGCCGCGATTTCCGGGATCAGGTCCCGGATCTCCGCGCAGTCCGCGTCCTCACTCATCCCGAACCCCCAGAACCTCCCTCAGCTTGCCGAGACCGCGCCTGATCCGGGTCTTGGCCGTGCCAAGCGGGATCTCCTCGATGGCCGCGATCTCTTTCCCCGTGAGCCCATAAAACACCGACAAGGCGATGGCCCTGGCCTGTTCCGGCGGCAAGGTGAGCAGCGCCCGCCGCAGGTTCTCCCTGTCGTCGTAGTCCATGCTCGAGTCCGTCCCGCCCTCTTGCGAGACCAGCGACCCCATGAGCAGGAATGGGTCGGTGGGGAGCTCACCGCGCATACGCAGGGTGTCGATTGCCAGGTTGCGCGTGATGGTCAGCAACCAGGCGGGCACCCGTCCCTTGCGCGGATCGTAACTTTCCGCGTGCCGCCAGGCCCGGACGAACGCCTCTTGTGCCACGTCCTCGGCGACCGAACGAGAACCGACGATCGTGAGCGCGAGGCCGAAGACCCGGGCTTGGTAGCGGCGGACGAACGCGGTGGCGGCGTCGGCGTCCCGCGAAGCCATTCCAGCGAGCAACGACTCATCTGACAAAGCCCACACCCCGTGCACGGCGCGCGTCGCCCTCCGGTTCATCCCCTCCGGGATCCCCTCGCGTTCACCGCACCGTAGTACGGCAGGGCGGGTCGGCGCCATCGCCAGCGGAACTTCGTCGGTTGCTCGCACCACACACGGGCTATACGGCCAGACCGCTCCGATGGATTCACCCCGCCGGGGAGATGGCGCTCTCAGGACCGTCACGGACCCTCGGTGGTGAATACCCCATAGGAGAAGCCGGTCGCGACGATCTCGCCGCCGTCGACCGAGACGCCGCGTTCCAGCACCGGCCGCACCCCACCGACCTCGGGGATCGTCGCCCGGGCTGGTTCGCGGCGCGGGTTGATCACGATGAGGTGGTCGCCGCCCCGGACGTACACGAAGGGATAGCCGAGGTTCAGCACCTCGACCGAGCCGGCGGCGCCGAGCGCGGGGCGCGCCTCGCGCAGCGCGATCAGGCGGCGAACCTGGTGCAGCAGCGACCCCTCGTCGGCGCGCTGCGCGGCGACGGTGGGCCGGTGCGGGTCTGGGTCGATGGGCAGGTACAGCCGGTCGGCGGGTGCGGCGGAAAAGCCGGCGTTGGGGGTCTCGTCCCACTGCATCGGGGTGCGCGAGCCGGCCCGGTTGTTGGTGGGCTCCAACTGGCTGCCCTCCGTGTCGGGCAGCCCGGAGATGTAGCGCATGCCGATCTCGTCGCCGTAGTAGATCGCGGGCAGCGTCGGCCAGGTGAGCAGCAACGCGAAGGCCGGGCCGAGCTGGTCGTGGGTGCGCGGGCCGCAGGCGAGCCGGGAGAAGTCGTGGTTGCTGGTCGGCAGCGCGATGTGCCCGGCGGCGCGGACCGCGTCGATGGCCGCGCGCCAGGCCTCGACGAACTCCGCCGGCGACCCGCCGCCGGCGGCGTCGAAAAAGCAGGTGCCCGCCGGCCAGCCCGGGCTCGTGGTGCCCTGGCCGTTGTCCCACAGCGAGCGCATCGCACGGCCGACGAAATGCAGGAAGAAGTCGACGTGGAAGCCCGCCGGGATCGCGACATCCGGGCGGCCCCACTCGCTGAGGAGCATGGCGTCGGGGTACGTCGCGTCGAGCCAGTCGCGCATCTCGTTCCACAGCTTGGCGGTCTCGACGTAATCGGGGTCGTCCTTGACGAGCGAGTAGGCCATGTCGACCCGGAAACCCGAGATGCCGAGGTCGAGCCAGTACGCCATGATCTGGCGCAGCGCCGCCCGGTTGGCCGCGGGCCCGGGGGCGTCGACCGGTTGCCGCCACGGCTCGGCCGGGTCGCTGCGGGCGTACCCGAAGTTGAGCGCGGGCTGGTGGTCGAAGAAGTTCTTCATGTAGTAGCCGGGGCGCCGGCCCGGCGAGGGGACGAAGCCGGCGGCCTGGCGGTCGGCCCAGATGTAGCGGTCGGCGGCCGGGTCGGCGGCGGGCCCGTCGGCCGCCGCGGCGAACCACGGATGCTGAACGGAGGTGTGCCCGGCCACCAGGTCGAGCAGAATCCTGATGCCCCGGTCCCGGGCCGCCGCGACGAGCTTGACCAGGTCGTCGTTGGTCCCGTAGCGCGGCGCGATCCGGAAATAGTCGGACACGTCGTAGCCGGCGTCTCCGAACGGCGAAGCGAAGCACGGACTGATCCAGACCGTGTTCACGCCCAGCCAGGCCAGGTGGTCGAGCCGCTCCATGAGCCCGGCGAAGTCGCCGATGCCATCCCCGTCGGCGTCGGCGAAACTCTGCGGATAGATCTGATAAAGAACGGCGTCGGCCAGCCAGGCCGGGGCGGGACGGTCGATCAAAATGGATCCTTTCGGTGCAGTTCTAGGGGGAATATTGCATCGGGTCCAGCATGTGTCTAATTTGCGTTCATGAGGAGTTTCCCCCGCCATGACCCTCGACTTACCTTCCGTAGCCGATTTTTAAGGCGCCGGCGCCGGGCATCGCGCCCCGCGTCCGCGCTGGTAGTCGTCAGTGCGGCCGTCCTGGTGAGCGCCATGTCCGGCCCGGCCGCCGCCGCCGAGCAGCGGGCCCCGGCCGCGCCGCCGCAGGTGATCCCGATGCCGGCGAGCCTGACCGCGGTCCCCGGCGGTTCGTTCGAGCTGACCCGCGACACACGGATCTCGGTGACCTCGCGCGCGGCGCTCGGCGTCGCGACGGCGCTGGCCGAGCGCCTGCGGCGCGCCACCGGCTTCCCGCTCCCGGTGCGGGTCGGCGGCGGCATCGGCATCACCCTCGGCCTGTCCGACGCCTCCCGCGCGGGAGGCGAGGACTATACGCTCACCGTCTCCCGCCATGAGGTACGGCTGCGCGCCGGCACGGCCGAGGGGCTCTTCCGCGCCACTCAGACGCTGCGGCAACTGCTGCCGGCGAAGGCCGAGAGCCCGACGGCGCGGCCCGGGCCCTGGGTCGTCCCCGGCGTCCGGATCGCCGACCGGCCCCGGTTCGGCTGGCGCGGCGCGATGCTCGACGTCTCGCGCCACTTCTTCTCCGTCGCCGAGGTGAAGCGTTACATCGACCTCGCCGCACTCTACAAAGTCAATCGGCTCCACCTGCATCTCGCCGACGACCAGGGCTGGCGCATCATGATCGACAGCTGGCCGCGGCTGGCGACCATCGGTGGCAGCACGGAGGTGGGCGGCGGGCCCGGCGGCTTTTACACCAAGGCCGACTACACCGAGATCGTCCGTTACGCGGCCGCGCGCTACATCACCGTGGTGCCCGAGATCGACATGCCGGGGCACACCAACGCGGCGCTGGCCTCCTACGCGGAGCTGAACTGCGACGGCGTAGCGCCGCCCCTCTACACCGGCACCGATGTGGGCTTCAGCTCACTGTGCGTCAGCAAGGAGATCACCTACCGATTCATCGACGACGTCGTCCGCGAGATCGCCGCCCTGACCCCGGGGCCGTACATGCACATCGGCGGCGACGAGGCGCACAGCACCCCGGACGAGGACTACGTGACGTTCATCGAGCGGGTCAGGGACATCGTCGCCCGGCACGGCAAGACGATGGCCGGTTGGAAGGAGATCGCCGGAGCGTCCATCGCCCCGGGCTCGGTCGCGCAGTTCTGGGGCACCACCAATCCGGGCCCCACGGACATCGAGCAGGCCAAGTCGGCGGTCGCACAGGGCGCGACGGTCCTCATGTCGCCGTGTGACAAGGCCTACCTCGACATGAAGTACACCCCGAGCACGCCGTTCGGGCTCACCTGGTGCGCCGTGGTCGAGGCCCAAGACTCCTACAGCTGGGATCCCGCCCAGATCGTCGACGGCGTCACCGACGACGTCATCAGCGGCGTCGAGGCCCCGCTGTGGAGCGAGACCATCGACGACATCGGCGACGCGGAGTTCATGGCCTACCCGCGGCTGGCGGGGATCGCGGAGATCGGCTGGTCGCCGGCCGCCGGTCGGACCTGGGAGGACTACC
>CALAED010000684.1 GCA_937891035.1 uncultured Thermomonosporaceae bacterium
ATCCTTGCCCTAGAAGTTTAGCAGGTGTGAAGCGCTTTCCCTAACCCCGGTGTCATAGTTCAATGAATCCGTTGAGGCCACCCCGAGGTGTTCTCCAACGCTCGGTGACTCCGGTGACACGCCCCGGAGTCGATGTGCCGCGCAACAGCTCGAGAAGGCGTTCACAGTTGGCGCGAGGCCCCTCCGCGACGACCTCGACCCGGCCGTCGACCAGGTTGCTCGCGGAGCCGGACAGGCCGAGTTCGAGCGCGCGGGCGCGTACCCACCAGCGAAAGCCGACGCCCTGCACGCGACCGCGCACCCACGCGGTCAGCTGGACCATGTCCTCGTCCACGTGCGTTAGACACGCGCGCGGCGCGGCCGGGGCTGGCATTTCGGACACGAATAGGATGAACGGTTCATGAACGCGTCGCGCCGGATCGGCGTGCCGCAGCGGGCGCACGGCTCGTCGCGCCGGCCGTAGACGTTCAGCGCCCGGCCGAAGTAGCCGCTCTCACCGTTGACGTTGACGTAGAGGCTGTCGAAGGAAGTGCCGCCCACGGCCAGCGCCGCGCCCATCACCTCCCGGACCGCGGTCAGCAGCCGGCTCACCTCGGCGCGGGTCATCGTCTCGGTCGGCCGGGCCCAGTGCAGTCGCGCCCGCCAGAGCGCCTCGTCTGCGTAGATGTTGCCGACTCCGCTGATCAGCGACTGGTCGAGCAGCGCGCGCTTGATCGCGGTCTGCCGCCGCCGCAGGGCGCGATAGAAAGCCGCGTCGTCGAAGCCGTCCTCAAGCGGATCCATGGCGATGTGCGCGATCGGCGCCGGTATGCCGTCGACCAACTCGGTCGGCATGAGGTGCCCGAACGTGCGCTGGTCGACGAAGCGCAGGTCGATGTCGGTACCGGCGTCGCCGGCGTCCGGCGCGGCGGACTCCGCCTTGACCGACAGTGTGAGCCGCACCCGCAGGTGCGTTTCGTACGGGCGGTCCGGCGGGGCGAGCAACAGCTGCCCGCTCATGCCCAAGTGGACCAGCAGCGCCGCCGTGGGGGTCGGCGGGGAGTATTGATCGGGACAAGTAGCCCCGGAAAGGGCGGTTGGCGAAACCGAGTCATCGAGCGGCAACCACAGGTATTTGCCGCGGCGGCGGGGCGGCAGGAACACCTGCCCGATCAGCCGGCCGGCGAAGTCGTCGGGGCCCGCCGGGTGCCGCCGGATCGCGCGCGGATGCAGCACGGCGACGGCATCGATCTTGCGGCCGGTCACCCAGCCATCGAGGCCGCGCCGGATGACCTCGACCTCGGGCAGCTCAGGCATCGCCCGCCAGGCCCTTCCCGCCTACGGCGGTCACGACGAAGTCGGCAGCGGCGGACGCGGGTCGTCCGGGTCCTCGCCCCGCTTTTCGCCAAGCTCGCCGGCCTGCTCGAAACCGCCGGCGGCGGCCGCGCGGCGGCGACCGGCCAGATCGCGGATCGCGCTCCATGCCGCGGCGGCGGCGTTCTGCTCGGCCTCCTTCTTGCTACGGCCCTCGCCGGAGCCGTAGACCTTGCCGCCGACCCGGACCGTGGCGCGGAAGGTCTTCTGGTGGTCGGGCCCGCTTTCGACCACGTGGTACTCGGGGACGCCGAGCTCCTCGGCGGCGGTGAGCTCCTGCAGCGAGGTCTTCCAGTCGAGACCGGCGCCCAGGCTCGCCGATCGGTCGATCAACGGGTCGAAAAGCCGGTGGACCAGGTCGGCGGCCTCGTCGAGGCCTCGGTCCACGTAGACCGCGCCGATCAGGGCCTCGACCGTGTCGGCGAGGATCGAGGACTTGTCCCGGCCGCCCGTGCCCTCCTCGCCCCGTCCCAGGCGGATGAAGTCGCCGAGCCTGAGCGAGCGGCCGACTCCGGCCAGCGCCCGCATATTGACAACCGCCGCGCGCAACTTCGCCAGCTGGCCTTCCGGCAGCTCCGGATGCCCGCGGTAGAGCGTGTCGGTGACGACCAGGCCGAGCACGGAGTCGCCGAGGAACTCCAGCCGCTCGTTGGTGGGCAGCCCGCCGTTCTCGTAGGCGTACGAACGGTGAGTCAGAGCCCTCTCGAGCAGTGCCGCGTCGAGCTTCACGCCGAGCGAGCGCTCGAGTTCTGATCGGTCTGGCCCAGCATCATCAGACTTCGCGACCACATGTCCTCCTCGCGGTGGGGACACCCCACCCGCGCACTCATGTGCCCGTCGTGACGGTGGGTAACCCGGCAATGGCGCCCCGGTACACCAGCCCCGGGCGAGGAGTCCGCGAGGACGAGGTGCGCGCCGGCGAGGATCTGTCCGGCGTGCACCACGGCCTCGGGCGCGCCCAGTCACCATCCGACGAGCCCTGTTTCGTGGTCTTCCAGACTACTGCGTGATGGACCTCACACCACGAAACAGGGTTCGAGACGTACGAACAGTTCTTCGTCAGTCCGCGGGCGCCGCGGGCGGAACGCCTACGCCGACGGCTCGATGACCTGACGTCGTCGGTAGGTGCCACAGGTCGGGCACGCGGTGTGCGGCAACTTGGGCTCGCGGCACTGCGGGCACGTGGTGAGCACCGGCGCCTTGGCCTTCCACTTGGCACGCCGGTGCCGCGTGTTGCTGCGCGACATTCTCCGCTTGGGAACGGCCACCTCAGCCCTCCTGGTCGTGTCGGTCGTCGGGTACGTCGTCGTCTTGTCTGTGGTCTTGCCTGTCGTCATCGATCAAGCCACGCAGCGCCGCCCACCGGGGGTCGACGGCGTCGTGATGGTGATCTGGCTCGGCGTCCGCCAGCCGTACCCCGCATTCGGAGCACAGGCCGGGACAATCCTCCCGGCACAGCGGCGACAACGGCAGATCGAGCACCACCGTGTCCCTGAGCACCGGCTCGAGATCCATGAGATCTCCCTCGAGCCGGCGTTCGTCGTCCTCCGCGTGCCCGCCGGAGCGGGTGTCGGGATAGACGAACAGCTCTTGGAACTCCACCTCGACCGACTCGGAGATCGGCTCCAGGCAGCGGGCGCACTCCCCCGCGAGGGGAACGCGGACCGTGCCGGAGACGAGCACGCCCTCCATCACCGCTTCGAGCCGGAGATCCAGCTCGACATCGGCGCCCTTGGGCACGCCCACCATCTCGACGCCGAGACCCTCCGGTGCCGGCACGACCAGGCGTTCCTTCCGCATCGACCCCGGTCGGCGGCCCAGGGCCCTGGCGCTGAGCACGAGCGGGGCACGGGGATCGATGGCGGGCAGCGGATTCCTGCTTTCGTGGGGCATGGTGAGTCACGGCCGTCGGCAAGACCGATTGCCAAGGGTACCGAACGGATTCGGATGTCCCCAACTCGGGCGACCGCACCGGTGCCGCCAACGACCGCGCCGCCGGCCGCGGACGCTTCGCGGCGGGGGGCGGGACGGATCAGACGTCGCGCAGACGCTGGGCCAGCCGCTCGCGGATGGCGTCGGGCACCAGCCCTGAGACGTCGCCGCCGAACCTGGCGACCTCCTTCATCAGGCTGGAGGACAAGAAGGAGTACAGCGGGTTGGTCGACATGAACATGGTCTCGACGCCCGCCAGCCGATGGTTCATCTGCGCCATCTGCAGCTCGTAGTCGAAGTCGCTGACGGCGCGCAGGCCCTTGACGATGACCGGGATGTCGTTGGTGCGGCAGAAATCGACGAGCAGGCCATGGAAACTCTCGGCCCGGACGTTGCCGTACTCCTTGGTCACCTCGCCCAGCATCTCGAGGCGCTCGTCGACCGTGAACAGGCCCTGTTTGGATTCGTTGATCAACACCGCCACGACGACCTCGTCGTACAGCCGTGACGCCCGGCTGATGATGTCGAGGTGTCCGTTCGTGACCGGGTCGAAGGAGCCGGGACAGACAACACGACGCACGAGGTGACCCCCCGTCTCTGGGTTGGACTGGGCTTTCGCCTCGGCGCGACCGTACCAAATCGCCCGGTGGCCGGTTTCGTCAGCCCTCTCCCCCGGCTCCGGCTGCCGGCCGGTCACGGTCGCGATCCCGACCGCGATCCCTGTCACGAACGCGGGCTGGGCCCGGGGTCGAGGTCGCGCCATGGGCTGTCGCTGTCGCGCCGCGATGCCCGGCGGGCGTACCAGAGCGTGCCCTCGCCGTAGCGGCGCTCTCGGTCGGCGACGTACCCGGGCGGCCATGCCAAGGCCGGGCCACGGGTGGCTCGTTCGACCACAACGAGGGCGCCGGTGGACAGCCACCCGCCTTCGCGCAACGCGGTAAGCATGGCGGCCACCGCCGCGTCGGCGGTGGCGTACGGCGGGTCGGCGAAGACGAGGTCGTACGGTTCGGCCGGCGGCCGGCGGAGCACGCGTTCGACCCGGTCGACGATCAGTTGGGCGCCGGGCAGGCCGAGGGCGTCGATGTTCGCCCTGATCACCCGGGCCGCGCGCGGATGGGCCTCGACGAGCAGCGCGTGGCCGGCCCCGCGCGAGAGCGCCTCGAGCCCCACGGCCCCCGACCCGGCGAACAGATCGGCCGCCCGGAGCCCGTCGAGCGAGCCGAGCAGCGCGTGCACGGTGGCGAACAGGCCCTCTCGCGCGCGGTCGCTGGTCGGCCTGGTGTCGCGCCCGGAAGGGACGATGAGCCGGCGGCCGCCCGCGGCTCCCGCGATGACCCGAGTCACGCGGTCCATTGTTCCAGGTCGGCGGGCGGTTGCCGGGCCGCGACGAACCCGGGATGTCCGACGACCTTGTGAACTTCTGCCCAAAATCGCGGTCAAGTCTTCACCATGGCTACGTCTCGTGACAAGGTAACTGCTGGCGGTGCCATGTCTGGCGGTGCCATATGTGGATCTGGGGAGCATTGATGCACAAGGGCAGGAGACTCGCGACGACGGCCGGGGCGACCGTCTTGACCTTCGTCGCGCTGGGCGGGGTGGCCCAGGCCGACCCCCTTGGCGACGTGACCGGGGGGCTCACGGACACCCTTGGCGGCGTGGTCGACTCGGTCACGGGCGGCACGGTGCGCCTGTCCACCTCATCTGATTCATCAAATTCAGCTGACTCGACGTCGCGGTCCTCCTCGACGTCGACGTCGACCTCACGGACCAAGTCGACATCGACGTCCGAATCGAGCGGCGGCGAGCCGCTGCTGAGCGTCGGGGTGAACGGGCCGGTGCGCGCGAGCACCAAGGTGCGCGCCAACTCGAGCGCGAGCACCGGCACGCAGGCAGACGTGTCAGTCGACGCCGGCGTCCGGGCGCCGGGCGCGAGCGCCGACCTTCTCAGCGCGTCCGTCAACGTCGGCGTGGACACCTGCGGCTTCGCGCCGGAGGTATGCGGCATGGTGCCGCCGCCCGACAACCCGCCGGACGCCCCGCCGGCCGTGCCGCCGCCCGGCACGGGAGCGCCGCCGGCCGCGCCGCCCGGCGTCACCGGCCCGTCCGGCGCCGGGCCGAGCGCCCCCGGCGCCGCCGCGTCCATACCGAGCACGATGGAGGAGAGCCTGCCCATCACCGGCGGTCCGATCGGCACCCTGGCCCTCGCCGGCCTTGCCGCGGTGCTGACCGGTTCGGCCGCGGTGGGCGCCTCCCGGCTCCGCCCACGCCGCGACGAGGACTGACGCCGCCCGATCCGGCCACCGGCCGGTGCGACGGGCCTTCGTCCGGCGGAGCATCACGCAGGCACACCCGCACACCCGCACACCTGCGCGGGGGTGGGGGACGAGCGCGGACGCGGGACCGGTCAGCCCTTTTCGAGGAACTCGGCGCGATCGTCGTCGACCAGGGCGGCCAGTTCGGCGGCGAGCTCCGGATGCCGCGCGAGCCCCGGGTCAGTTTCGGTCAACGAGGTCGCCTCGTCCCTCGCCTTGCGGATGAGCGCCTCGTCCTTGAGCAAGGTGAGCAGCCTGAGGCTGCTGCGGCGGCCGGACTGCGCCGCCCCGAGCACATCGCCTTCGCGGCGCTGCTCGAGGTCGAGCCGGGCCAGCTCGAACCCGTTGGTGGTCGCGGCGACCGCGTCCAGCCGGGCGCGCGCCTTGGAGCTTTCCGGGCTTTCGGTGACGAGCAGGCATAGCCCCGGCAGGTCGCCCCGCCCCACCCGGCCGCGCAACTGGTGCAGCTGAGAGACCCCGAAGCGGTCGGCATCCATGATCATCATCACCGTGGCGTTGGGCACGTCGACGCCGACCTCGATGACGGTGGTGGCGAGCAGCACGTCGAGCTCGCCCGCCGCGAACCGGCGCATGGCGAGGTCTTTCTCCTCGGCCGGCAGCTTGCCGTGCAGCACGCCGATGCGCAGCCCGGGCAGCCAGTCATTCTCGAGCCTGGGCAGCACGTCGACGACGGCGTGCATCCGCCGTTCACCGGCGGCCGATGCGCTCGCCGCACCGTGCGCCTGGCCGGTCGCGGAGCCGGTCTCGGAGCCGGTCTCGCGGCGGGGCTCCCGGTTGTTCGCCGGGCCGGTCTCGCGTTTGGGCTCGCGGCCGGTCCCCACGTCGATCTCGAGGTCGGACGTCAGGGCGAGGTCGCCCTCGTCGCCCTCCTGATCACCGATGCGCGGGCAGACGATGTAGACCTGCCGCCCCTGGTCGACCTCCTCGCGGATGCGCTGCCAGGCGCGCTGGAAGAAGTGGGGGCGTTCCGGGGGCACGATATGGGTCTTGATCTCGGCCCGGCCCGCGGGCAGCTGGGTCAGCGTCGAGGTGTCGAGATCACCGAACACGGTCATGGCGACCGTCCGCGGGATCGGCGTCGCGGTCATGACCAGCACGTGCGGACGTCCGCCTGCCACCTTTTCGCGCAGCGCGTCGCGCTGCTCGACGCCGAACCTGTGCTGCTCGTCCACGACGACGAGACCAAGATCGGCGAACTGGACGTGCTCTTGAAGCAGGGCGTGGGTGCCGACCACGATGCCGGCCGCCCCGGCCGCGGCGTCGAGCAGCGCCGCGCGGCGGGTCTTCGCTCCTTGCGAACCGGTCAGCAGCACCGCCTTGGTGGCCTGGTCGGGTGCGCCGAGCTGCCCGGCCTGCGCCAACGGGCCGAGCAGGGCAATGATCGAACGGTAGTGCTGCTGGGCCAGCACCTCGGTCGGGGCCAGCAGCGCCGCCTGCCCGCCCGCGTCGACGACCTGCAGCATCGCCCGCAACGCGACCACGGTCTTGCCGGCCCCGACATCGCCTTGGAGCAGACGGTGCATGGGGTGTGCGGCGGCCAGATCGGCGGCGATCTCGGCGCCGACGTCGCGCTGGCCCTTGGTGAGCGCGAACGGCAGGCGCCCGTCGAAGGCGTCGAGCAGGCCGCCGGCCACGCGGGGCCGGGGGCGGGCGGGCAGCGTGGCCGCCGTGTGCCGCCGCCGCGCCAGCGCGGCCTGCACGAGGAACGCCTCGTCCCACTTCAGCCGCTTGCGCGCACGCTGCGCGTCGGCCAGGTCGGCGGGCCGGTGGATCTTCTCGTAGGCCTCGCGCAACCCGATGAGGCCATGCCGCCTGCGGATCGGCTCGGGCATCGAGTCGGCCCCGACGTCGACGGTGTCGAGGATCATCGACACGCACTCGGCGATCTTCCATGACTCCAGGCCCTTGGTGGCGGGGTACACCGGGATCAGCTCCTCGGCGAACTCCCTGGCCGCGTCGGCGCCACCCCCGCCGCTCTTCGGCAACACCTTGAACTGGGGGTGGGTGAGCTGCCGCTTGCCGCCATAGGTCGAGATGCGGCCGGCGAACAGCCCGCGAACCCCCGGCACCAGCTCCTGCGCCGGCCCGTGGCCGCCGCGGCCGAAGAACGTCAAGGTCAGCCGGCCACGGCCGTCGGTGACGACGACCTCCAGGATGTCGCCCTTGCGCTGGCGCATTCTGCGCTTGTGCGCCGTCATCACCTCGGCCATCACGGTGACGTCCTCACCGTCGTACAGCCCGGCCAGATCGGTGAGCTCGCCGCGGGTCGCGTAGCGGCGCGGGTAGTGGTGCAGCAGGTCGCCCACCGTGTGCAGGTCGAGGCCGCCGGCCAGCACCTTGGCCGTGCGATCGCCCACCACGCCGCGCAGCGGCTCGTCCAAAGTCGCGGCCGTCGGTTTCACCACCGTCTCATTACAGCCCATGCGGGTGTCATTCGACGCCAACGAGCAACGGATAGCGGTCTTGGCCGCCGTCGTACCTGACCACCACCGCATCGGGGTGGGCGACGCGCACCCGTTCTTCCAACATGGCGCACAGGTCCCCGCCGCCGGCACCGGCACCGGCACCGGCACCGGCACCGGGGACGAGCGTGACGATCTCGCCGCCGCCCGACAGCATCCTGTCGACGACCTGCCGCGCCACCTCGGCCAGGTCCGTTCCGCGCACGCACACCTCGCCGGCGATGCGGCCGAGGATTTCGGCGGGGGTCACCTCCAGCCGGGCGTGCCGTGTCGCCGCCGACGCGTGCGTCATGCCGCTGACGTCCTCGTCGAACCGGCGCACCGGATCGTGGACGGCAAGGGCCGACAGGCCCTGCACCGACGCCTCCGTGGGCACGACGGCGACGCGTACACCGTGTTCGCGCGCCATCGCCGCGGTGGCCTCGGCCAACGGGATCATGTCGGAATCATTGGGAAGGATCGCGACCTCCTGGCCCGCCTCCAGGATGCGATCGAGCAGGACGGCGATCGGCGGCGGGTCGCCGCCGGGCTCCCTGATGACCACCCGGGCCCCGGCGTCCTCGAGCAGCGCGGCGAGACCGGCGCCGCTCGTGACCGCGACCACGCCGCGGGCGGCGCGATCGGCGGGTGCGGCTCCGTCGGCCGCCGCCGCCGAGCGCCGGTCCGCGGGCAGATAGGTCACCCTGATCCGGTGCGGGCGGCCGGCCGCGATCCCCGCCTCGATGGCCGCCCCCGCGTCGTCGGCATGCACATGAACGTTCCAGAGCCCGTCACCGCCCACCACGACCAAGGAGTCGCCCAGGCCGCCGAGCGCGGCGCGCAACCGCGGCATCGTGTCGTCGGCCGCGTCGATGAGATACATGACCTCGTACCTGCCGCCGGCCGGCGCGGACGCCGGCGGCCGCGCGCCGCCGATCCGGCCGGGCACGAGATACCGGTCGGGGTACACCTCGGTGATCACGGCGGCGAGCGCGTCGAGCACGACGCACAGGCCGGCGCCGCCGGCGTCCACGACGCCGTTGCCGGCCAGCACCTCCAGCTGATCCGTCGTACGATCCAGCGCGGCGCGGGCCCGCTCGGCGGCGCCGCGCGCGACCTCGGCGAGAGCGGTGGTACGGCCGGCGGGCGCGGCGGCCGCGGCGTCGAGGACGCTCAAGATCGTGCCTTCGACCGGCTGCGCGACGGCCGCCCTGGCCATGGCGGCGGCGTGAGCCAGGGCGGCGCGCAAGGCCGTGCCGCCCGGCGGCTCATCGCGCCCGCCCAAGACCTCGGCAAGACCGCGGAACATCTGGCTCACAATGATTCCGGAGTTGCCGCGCGCGCCGAGCAGGGCGCCCTGGGCCAGCGCCGCCCACGTCGCGCCGGCGCCCGCGTCGTCCGGCAGACCCGCCACCGCCTCGGCCCCCGCCAGCACGGTGATGTGCAGATTGGTGCCCGTGTCGGCGTCCGGCACGGGGAACACGTTGAGCGCGTCGATCTCCGCCCGCGTCCGGCCCAGCGCGTCGGCCGCCAGCCGGCACCACTGCTGGACGACCGCGGCGTCCAGGACCTCGCGCACCTCCACCTCCTTTTGGTGTCCGGACCGCTCAAGAAGGCTCCGGAAAGGCTAGTGCGGCTCTGGGCGGGGATGAACGCCGTTCCGGCGCCGGTTCGCGGGGCCGGAAGGAGTTCGGCTACCCTTATCACGACTTCCCAGCGGGAATCGTGTTGGCGGGCGCTCCGCGCAGGAGCGATCAAGCATCGATATCACTTGGAGTACACCGTGGCTTCCGTATGCGACGTTTGCGGCAAGCGGCCCGGGTTCGGCAAGCGGGTCTCGCACTCCCACGTCCGCACCTCGCGTCGCTGGAACCCGAACATCCAGCGGGTGCGCGCGGTCGTCGGCCGCACCACCAAGCGCCTCAACGTCTGCACGTCCTGCATCAAGGCCGGCAAGATCACCAAGCCCTCCCGCTGAGGCCGCCCGACCACACCTGAGGCCGCCCGGCCGCCATACAACCGGTGTCCGCGCGCCCAACCGTGCCGGCGCCAAGGCACCGGGCCCGGCGAGGGCCCGCGTCAGCCGCGGTCGCGCCACCGCCAGGCGTGATCGACCGGGCCGATGCCGGCGCCGAGCGCGAACCCGCCCTCGATCGCGCCCGTGACGTACTCCTTGGCCGCCCGTACGGCATCGACCATGTCCCGGCCGAGCGCCAGGTAGGACGCGACGGCCGACGCCAGCGTGCAACCGGTGCCGTGCGTGTGCGCGTTGTCGAGCCGCCGCCCGGGAAATCGGTACTCGTGCTCGCCGTCGTACAGCAGGTCGACCGGGTCGCCGAGCAGATGCCCGCCCTTGATCAGCACCCAGCGCGGGCCGAGATCCTTGACCGCCGCCGCGGCCTCGCTCAGGCGTGACTCCTCTCGCACCGTGACCCCGGTCAGTTGCTCGACCTCCCACAGGTTGGGCGTCACGACGGTCGCCACGGGCAGCAGCGCCGACCGTACGGCGCCGACGGCATCGGGCGCCAGCAGCGAATCGCCGTGCTTGGACACGCCCACCGGGTCGACGACGACGGGCACCTCCACGTCGGCGAGCACGGCCGCGACCGTCTCGACCAGGGTGGCGGAGGCGAGCATGCCGGTCTTGATCGTCTGTGCGCCGATGTCGGACAGCACGGAGTCGAGCTGGGCCCGCACCGCCTCGGGCGGCAGCTCCCAATAGCCCTGCACGCCGAGCGAGTTTTGGGCGGTCACCGCGGCGACGACGCTCATCCCGTGTACGCCGAGAGCCAGCATCGTCTTCAGGTCGGCCTGGATGCCCGCGCCGCCGCCGGAGTCGGAGCCGGCGACGGTAAGCACACGTGGTGGAGTCACGACAGCCAGACTAGTCAGACGATTCAGACGAGGAGGCAGCGAACGCCATTGAAGGTACAGGCCGCCGGAGAGCCGGCGGCCCCGCGCGCGGTGAAGCCGATCTGCACCGACTCGCCGGGGGCGATGGCGGCCGACTGCGGCGGATTGCGCACGATCACCGGGTTGCCGAGCCGGACGACCTGGACCTCCCAGATCGACAACACCTTCGCGTTCGGGAAGCGGAAGGCGAAGGTCCAGCCGCTGATCGGGCGGCCGCTCACGTTGACGATGGTCGCCCTGCCCTCGAAGCCGTCGGTCCATTTCGACGTGGCACGGAAGGCCACAGTGACGGTGCCGGCGTGACCGACGCCGCGGCCGGCGCGGCTGCCTTGCGCCGCGACGGAGTCGTCCTGGCGCTGCGGCGGCGCCCCCGTCTGCCCGGCGGGCGGCGTGTTGTCGCCGTCGGAGAAGTTGAGCGAGATCTGCTGGGTGCCGTACGCGGCCAGCACGATCCCTAGGGCGCCGACGCCCGCGAGGGCGGGCAGGAGCGGGACCCGGAGGATCCACCGAAGCCGGCGTTTAGCGGCCGATTCGCCCGGCTCGACCGGCTCGCCCGGCTCGATATGCTCATCGGTCTCGTCTTCGAAGGCCTCGAACAGCGCTTGTCTTTCCGCGAGCCTGGCGTGTCGTCCCATCCCGTCCTCTCCGGTCTCGGGATGTATACCAAAACCACAGCAAGCATGCCTACCAGACAGGTAACACGAGGGCCCTGGAACATCAGAATTATTGTCGGAAGTGGTCCCACCCGGTCAGACCGTGCGGCCGCCCATCAATGGTGACGCCCTCTCCGGCGACGACATGTCCGATCGCCCGCCACGTCTGCGGCAGCGCCGTTTCGCGCGGAAACGTACCGGCGAACGCGTGATCGTCACCTCCGGTGAGCACGAAGGTGCGGCCCTCGGCGCCGAGCTCGGCCGCTATCGGCAGCGCGGCGGCGTCGATGTCGATGCTGACCCCGCTGGCGGCCGCGATGTGCCCGAGATCTTGCACCAGACCGTCGCTGACGTCGATCAGCGCCGTCGCGCCGAGCCGCGCCGCCTCTTCCCCCGCCGCGTACGGCGGGCGGGGCCGCCGGTGGGCATCGAGGAGCACCGCGGGCGCGTCGCGCCCGCGGGAGAGGAGGCCGACCGCCGCCGCGGCGAAGCCGAGCCGCCCACGTACCGCCACCACGTCGCCGGGGCGCGCGCCCGAGCGCAGCAGCGGTGCCCGCCCGGCCAGATCTCCGAGCGCGGTCACCGCCAAGATCACCATCGGTGCCCGGACCACGTCGCCGCCCGCCACCGCCGCGCCCACCAGATCGCACTCGTCGCGCAGTCCGTCGTAGAGCCGCTCGGCCCACTCCGGCTCGGTCTCGAGCGGCACTCCGAAACCGATCAGCAATGCCGTCGGACGGGCCCCCATCGCCACCACATCGGCCAAATTCTGCGCGGCCGCCTTGCGGCCCACGTCATACGGGCCCGACCAGTCACGGCGGAAATGGCGGCCCTCAATGAGGAGATCGGAGGTCGCGACCACTCGGCCGCCGGGAGCGCGGACGACCGCGGCGTCGTCGCCCGGGCCGATGTCGACGAAGTCGGGGGGCGCCTTTTCGGCGACTTCGCCCCGAGCGTCTCGACGTTCATTGGCCGTACGTGATAGACGCTTTGTGATGCGAGTGATGAATTCGAATTCACTCATTCCACTGACTGCGATGACACACCTCCGACCTAAACCACGGTACGGTTGCCGACTGACAGAGCAGTCATCGCCCGGGAGGACGTGATGGTGCAGGCCTACATCCTCATTCAGACCGAGGTGGGCAAGGCGGCCGATGTCGCCCGCGAGATCGCTGGGATTCCGGGCGTCACGCAGGCGGAGGATGTGACCGGCCCCTACGACGTGATCGTCCGGGCGGAGGCGCACAACGTCGACGAGCTCGGCAAGCTGGTGGTGGCGCAGATCCAGACGGTGGAAGGGATCACCCGGACGCTGACCTGCCCCATCGTCCACATCTAGCGGGCCATCCGAGATCCGAGTGCGCGGCGGGTTCTGGGCGCTGACCGGCTGCCTCCTGGCCGCTTTCGCCGGCTGCCTGACCGGGTGCGGGCCCGGTGCGGTCGAGGTGCCGCCGCCCATCCCCGACCCGGCCACCGTACGGCTGTGCGGCGCCCTCAACGAACGCCTGCCGGCCACGCTGCGCCGCCAGTCGCGACGCGAAATCCGCCCCGAGTCCCGGCTGACCCGAGCGTGGGGCTCACCGGCGATCGCCCTGCGCTGCGGGGTCCCCCGGCCGGCGACGATGCGGCAGACCTCCCAGCTGGTCACGGTGAACGGCATCTCATGGTTCCCGCGGCCGCCGGACCGGCCGGTCACGTTCACCGCGGTCGGCCGCCGGGCCTACGTCGAGGTGACCGTACCCGCCGTCTACGCGCCGCAAGGCGACGTCCTCGTCGAGCTGACCCCCGCGATCAAGGCCGCGCTGCCGGCGAAGCCCGGCGGCGAACTCTAGGTCATCTGGGCACGCGGCGGCGGCCATCGCGCACCGCGGCGGCCTGCCGACCGACGCCGGTTAGGGCGCACCGCTTCCGTCTCGTCCGTATCGTCCATATTGGGCATATCGCCGGGAACCGGGTCGGCGGCGTCCTCGTCCAACCGGTATGGCCGCGCGTGCAGTGATCAGCATCCTGGTGGTCGCGGGGCTCGCCGTCGCGGGCTGCTCCGGCGACGAAGCGGCCCCGGCGTCGCCACGCACCGGACAGCCGCAGCCCGGCGGGCTCGCGGTGGCCAGGCTCGTCTCCTCCAGCGATTGCCCCGCCCTGCTGAACGGGTTGCGCAAGGCGACGGCGGCGCAGGTGGGCCCGTTCGGTCTTGCCGAGTCCTCGGAGTTGCGCCGGCCGCTGCCCGGTTCGGCCGGCGACGCCGGCGACGGCGCCGAGCTTGGGCGGGCCCAGGGGGCGCCCGGCGCCGGGTCCGCCCCCGAGACCGACCACTCGGCCACCAACGTCCAGGAGGCCGGGGTCGACGAACCCGACCTGGTGAAGACCGACGGCCGCCGGATCATCGCGATCGCACGCGGCCGGCTGCAGGTGGTGGACGCGGCCTCCCGCCGGGTCACCGGCACGCTCGCCCTGCCGGGCACCCTCGGCGTCATCGAGGACGATCTGCTGCTGTCCGGCGACCGCGTCCTCGTCATCGAACGCCTCGACAGGGCGATGCCGATTCCCTTGCGGGAGGACGAATTCGCCGATATTCCGCCGCGCTCGGCGGCGGGGTCCCGGCTCACGCTCGTGGACATCTCGGGCGCGCCGCGCGTGGTGAGCAGGCTGACCACCGACGGCGGCTACGTCGACGCCCGGCAGGTCGGCTCGGTGGCGCGCCTCGTCGTACGTTCCATGCCGCGCATCGACTTCCCGCTGCCGCGGCCGGACGAGGCGAACTCGCCGGCGGACCGCACCCGGGCCAACCAGGAGGTCGTGCGCAAGGCGCCATTGTCGAGTTGGCAGCCGAGCTTCCAGATCACCCGCGACGGCCGGACGCAGACCCAGCGGGTCCCCTGCGAGCGGATCAGCCATCCGCCGACCTACACCGGAACGTCGCTGCTCAGCGTGCTGACCGTCGACCTGGGCGGCGACCTGGGCGCGACCGATCCGGTGAGCGTCGTTGCCGGCGGGCAGAACGTGTACGCCTCCGCGAGCAGCCTGTACGTCACCAACACCGGCGGCATCACGCCGGCCCCGCCGAACCAGCCCCGCCGGGCCCAGGAGACTCAGCGGACGGACATCTATAAGTTCGACATTCGCGGCGGCGGCCGACCGCGGTACGTCGCGACCGGCGCCGTGCCGGGCGGCCTGTTGAACCAGTACTCCCTGTCGGAGTTCGGCGGCAACCTGCGGGTGGCGACCACCATCAACCCGGTCGCGCCCCCGCGGCCGGATTCGCCGACCGCGCCCACGATGTCCCCGGCGGAGCCGCGCAGCGCGGTGCACATCCTCGCCCAGCGCGGCGAGCGGCTCGACCCGATCGGCCGGGTGGACGGGCTCGGCACCGGCGAGCGCATCTTCGCCGTCCGGTTCCTCGGGCCGACGGGCTACGTGGTCACCTTCCGCCAAGTCGACCCGCTCTACGTGCTGGATCTGCGTGACCCGCGCAGGCCGCGGCAGGCCGGAGAGCTGAAGATCAACGGATACTCGGCCTACCTGCACCCGGCCGGAAACGGAACGCTGATCGGCGTCGGTCAGGACGCCACGTCGCAGGGGCGCACCACCGGCACCCAGGTGTCGCTGTTCGACGTGCGCGACCCCGCCCGGCCGCGGCGCCTGGCGGCGCATAAGGTCGAGTCGAGCACCTCGGAGGTGGAGTTCGACCCGCACGCCTTCCTCTACCGGCCCGACAGCGGCCTCACCGTGCTGCCCGTCCAGCGGTTCGCGTCCACCGACGTGGCGGGCGGGCTCGCCGAACAGGCGCTCGTGCTGTCCGTACGCGACCGGCAGGTGCGGCGGCTGGGCACCGTGCGCCAGCCCGGCCAGGAAGAGAACCGGCCGCCGCACGACGCGACGATCCGGCGGTCGTTGACCATCGGCACGACGCTGTGGACGATGTCCGAGGCCGGATTGCAGGCCAACGACGCGACCACCTTGGCCCGACAGGCCTGGGTGCCCTTCACCTAGCCCGCGGCCGGTGGCCGACGCGCTAGCGCAGGCCGGTGCGGCGGCGCAGGGCGGTTTGGATCAGCCGGTCGACCAGCTCCGGGTAGTCCAGGCCGGTGGCCGCCCACATCTTGGGGAACGCCGAGGCCGGGGTGAAGCCGGGCATCGTGTTGATCTCGTTGAGCAGCAGCGTGCCGTCGTGGGTGTAGAAGAAATCCACCCTGGCCAGCCCCTCGCAGCCGAGCGCGTCGAACGCCTTGACGGCCAGGGCGCGGATCCGTTCGATCACCGGCTCGGGCAGCCGCGGCGGGATGTCGAACTCCAGCGCGTCGTCGAGGTACTTGGCGTCGAAGTCGTAGTAGTCGTGGTCGGCGGACACCTTGACCTCGAGCGGCAGGCTGGCCTCCGCCGGATCGTCGTCGAGCCCTTCGAGCACGCCGCATTCGATCTCGCGACCGGCGATCGCTGCCTCGACCAGGACCTTGGGATCGTGCTCGCGCGCCGCCTCGATCGCCGCGTCAAGTTCGTCTTCGGCCGCGACCCGGCGAATGCCCATGCTCGACCCGGCGCGGGCGGGCTTGACGAAAACCGGCCAGCCCAGCTCTTTGATCTCATCGATCATCCGCTTGCGCTCGCGGCGCCACTCGCGGTCCTTGACGACGACGTACGGCCCGATCGGCAGCCGCTGCGCCGACCAGACCGCCTTCATGAAGGCCTTGTCCATGCCGACCGCGCTGGCCAGCACGCCGGCGCCGACATAGCGGATCCCGGCCAGCTCGAGCATGCCCTGGATCGTGCCGTCCTCGCCGTACGGTCCGTGCAGCAACGGGATCACCACGTCGACCTCGCCAAGCGCGCGCGGCACCGTCCCCGGCTCGACCATGATCAGGCCGCGCGTTTCCGGGTCGAAGGGCAGGGCAAGGGCCGTGCCCTCGCCGGTCACCTCCGGGAGCCGCCCGCCCTCGATCGCGAGTCGCTGGTCGCCGGGCGCCAGCACCCAGCGGCCATCGCGGGCGATGCCGACCGGCACCACCTCATAACGCTCGCGGTCGATGGCCGCCAGCACGCTCCCCGCGGTGATACAGGAGATGGCGTGCTCGGAGCTGCGTCCGCCGAACACGATGGCGACGCGAATCCTGCGATCGGGCTGAGCGCTGCGGTCAGACATGCTGCCTGACCCTACCGCTAGGGGCGCGGCTCGCTCACGCGCCGACCGCCGTCGGCCTGTCCGGCGATCGCGGCCTCGGCCAAGCCCTTGGATCGCGCTCGCCCGCGGCCCTGCGGCGCAGCGGTCACACTCCGTAGCGTTCGGGCTTGGGAGACCGCGACATCAACAGCATCGCGGCTTCCGCGATCGACATCCCGTGATGCATGACGGCGGCGATCACCTCGGTGATCGGCATTTCGACGCTGTGCTTGCGCGCGAGCTCTAGCACGGCCTCCGACGACTTCACGCCTTCGGCCGTCTGCTTGGTCGTCGCGATGACCTCCGGCAGCGACATGCCCTTGCCGAGGTTCTCGCCGAACGTACGGTTGCGCGACTGGGGTGAGCTGCAGGTGCCCACCAGATCGCCGAGGCCCGCCAGGCCGGCGAAGGTGTGCTGGTCGGCCCCGAGCGCCGCGCCCAGCCGCGTGATCTCGGCGAGACCTCTGGTCATGAGCATCGCCCGGGTGTTGTCGCCGAAGCCGAGACCGGCGGCGATGCCGACGCACAAGGCGATGACGTTCTTGACCGCGCCGCCCAGCTCGACGCCGATCACGTCGGTGTTGGTGTAGACGCGGAAGTACGCCGTCATGCACGCCGTCTGCAGCCGCCGCGCGGTGTCCTCGTCGGTGCAGGCCACCACCGAGGCCGACGGCTGCCCCTCGGCGATCTCGCGGGCCAGGTTGGGCCCGGAAATGACCGCCACCCGCTCGTCGGGCAGGTCGGCGACCTCCTGGATGACCTCGCTCATCCGTTTGCCGGTGCCGAGCTCCACGCCTTTGATCAAGCTGATCAGCACCGCCTGGTCCGGCAGCGCCGATCGCCAGGCGCCCAGATTGTCGCGCAGGGTCTGCGCGGGCAGGGCGAGCACAACGCAGTCGGCGCCGGCGAGGGCCCGCTCCGGCTCTGTGGTGGCGCGCAGCCGCTCGGGCAGCGTGATGCCGGGCAGGTAGTCGGGGTTTTCGTGGTCGTGGTTGATCGCGTCGGCGATCTCCGGGCGGCGGCCGGCCAACGTCACCTCGCCGCCCGCGTCGCAGAGCACCTTACCGAAGGCGGTCCCCCACGAGCCGGCACCCAACACCGCCGATCGGAATGTCATGGTGCCCCCCGCACGGCCGTGGCCGGGCTGGGGATGGCCACCTGGTCGGCATCGGCGCGTGTGCTCACTCAGCCGTTCCCTCCTGTACTTCATCCTGCCCGAGCTTCTTGAGCCGGCGTTCCCGGATGGCCGCGTGGTGGTCGTACAGCTTCTCCGGGGGCTTTTCGCCGCGCAGCTCACCGAGCAGATCGGCGATAGCGTGCATGATGTCCATGGTCGCCGCCTCGAGGGTTTGGGCGTTGAGCGGCTCTCCCTCGTACTTGGACAGATCGACGGGCGGACCGGCGAGCACATGCATGGTCTTGCGCGGGAACGGGCGGAAGCTCTTCGTGCCGTACGGCCACAGGATATGCGCGCCCCAGTGCGCGACGGGGATGACCGGCGTGCCAGTGGCGAGCGCCAGCCGGGCCGCACCCGTCTTGCCGGTCATCGGCCACAGCCGCGGGTCGCGGGTGACCGTCGCCTCCGGGTAGAACATCAGGCACTCGCCGGCACGCAGGCCCGCCTCGGCCGCGCGCAGGGCGAGCCCGGCGTCGGCCCGATCGCGATAAACCGGGATCTGCCCGAGCTTGCGCAAGATGGAGCCCAGCACCTTGATGTCGAACAGGGCGTCCTTGGCGAGGTAGACGGGATAACGCCCCGACTCGTAAACGAAGTGGGCGAGGGCCAGCGGATCCGACCACGACAGATGGTTCGCCGCGACGATCACCCCGCCCCCCGCGGGGATGTGCTCCCGGCCCCGCCAGTCGCGCTTGAGCATAAAGAACAGCAGCGGGCGCAGGATGCCGACCGACACCATCCGCCACGCCTTCGAATATTCGTGGCCCACTGGCCCTCCTCGTCAGGCACAGCCCGGGAGGCTGAATAAGCTGCACGGGTGCCCATTAGTGTCGCGGTTGCCGCCGCATAGTGTCGAGCCAGAGATGTCAGACTCAGGGTTCGCCGCTTGGTCGCTCGTTGTGCCGGTCAAAGTACTGGCACGAGCGAAGTCACGCCTGGCCGCGGCGGCCGGCGCCCACCGCGCCGAGCTGGCATTGGCGGTCGCCGCCGACACGGTAGCCGCCGCACTGCGTTGCGATCGGGTCGAAATCGTGATCGTGGTGACCGACGATCCACTCGCCGCCTCCGAGCTTGCCTCGCTGGGCGCCCGGATCGTGCCGGACGAGCCCGACGGCGGGCTGAATCCGGCCCTGGTCTATGGCGCCGAGCTCGCCCGCCCGGCGGCACCCCACGCCGGAGTGGGCGCGCTGTCGGCCGACCTGCCGGCGCTTCGGCCGGCCGAGCTCGGCCGCGCGCTCGACGCCGCCGCTCGGGTGCCGACGGCATTCGTGCCGGACGCCGCCGGCGTGGGCACCACGCTGTACACCGCCCGACCCGGCGCGCCCTTCACGCCCGCCTTCGGCACCGGCTCGCGGCTTCGGCACCGCGCGGCCGGCGCGGGCGAGCTGACCGTACGGGACATCGCGAGCGTCCGCCGCGACGTCGACACGCTCGACGACCTGCGGGAGGCACTGGCCTTGGGCGTGGGCCCGCGCACCGCCGACGTGGCCGCCCGACTCCCCGTCCGCACGGCCGGACACTAGGCTGCGGTCCGTGCAGGCGACGGTGCGGACGTACGACGCGCAGACCCGGTCGGGCAGCGTGCTGCTCGACGACGGCACCGAACTCGCGTTCGACGCCGCCGCCTTCGACGCCGGCGGGTTGCGTCTGCTGCGGTTCGGGCAACGGGTCAATATCGCCGTCGCCGACGAGCGGATCACTGTGATCACTCTCGGGACGTTCCCACTCCCCTGAGGAAGGCACTCCCTCGCGGTGAGCGACGCCCAGGATTCAGGTTCGCGACGAGCCCGAACCCTGGGCGGTCTCGCGGTTGGGCTGGTTACTTCGACTTCTTGGCGACCAGAGTCTTGAAGTCGGCGCCGGCCTTGAACTTCGGCACCGACGTCGCAGGGACCTGGATGGCCTTGCCGGTTGCCGGGTTCCGCGCCGTGCGGGCAGGCCGGTCGGCCTTCTCGAACGAACCGAATCCCGTGATGGCGA
>CALAED010000685.1 GCA_937891035.1 uncultured Thermomonosporaceae bacterium
GCGGCGCCCCTCGGAACGCCGCGCGGCGGGACGGCATATTCGCAGGTCGCGGCCTTCTGGAAGCCGTCAGTCGGTTTGGTCGTCCGTCTCGGCCGCCGACGCGTGCCGCTTCACCGAGTCGATCCCGTTCAGGGCCGCGGCTTTGGTGGTGTACGCCTCACTGGAGGCGATCACCTGGCCATTGGCCGCCAAGAGGTTGAATCGGAACTGCCCGCCGGAGTCTTTCTTCAAGACGAACTTGCCGGCCATGTGGCTCTCCTCGGTTCTGGGGCATATCGACTGTGCGGTTACCAGACCGGCGCCATGCTAGTCCCCACATGTACGCAAATATCAGCTAGAACTAGTGAAAAATCTTCAATTGTCTAACCTCGTACATAGTTCACTCCCAGCGACCTGAGATCGTACGTTATCGTCACGCACTGGCCGCCGCCCGGCCGGAGCCTGACCCAGCCCCAACCCCTACGTACGAGCCTGATCACGAGGAGTGCCGTTGACCGTCCTCCTTGTCCTGTTGTGTCTTATTGTCGGGTTTCTTGAGCTGTACGCGGGAAAACGAAGCAAGGACCAGGCCACCGCCTTTGTCGAACGCGTCGAGGAACTAAGGCAGCAAGTCGACAGACAAAGCGGCGTCCTCGTCACCGTCGGTGAACAGCTCAAAGCGGAAATGTTCAAAGTCCAACGGGACGTGCTGCCGGCCATGGAAAACCGCGTACGTGAGAACACCGGCGAGATCGAACAGCTCAGGACGCTGCTGCACCAGGCCGACGCGTACCTCAGAACGCAGGCGCAGCGCATGCAGGACCTGGAGAAACAGAAGGTCACCCTGGCCGCGCTGCGCCGGAAGCTGTCCGACATCGAAAGCTCCATGGAGGCCCTGCCCCGCTCCGACGCGGCGGCCGCCGGGCAGAACGTCGAGACCGCGCTGGCCCGCATCTCCGCGTTGGAGCGCAACGGCGACCAGATCATGGCCTTCCAGCGCGATCTCACCAAGACCTTGGAGGACGTGGAGGACGTCGTCACCGACCTGCTCGGCTTCACCTCGGCCGAGCTCGACCAGGCGGTCGCCACGGCTCTCACCGGCCGCCGGGCGCCGGTCGTTGCGGTCGGCGGGCGTCTGTGGTCGCGCGATCCACGGCTGCGCGACGTGCTCGTCGAGATGTACGAACAGTGCGTCCAGGCCAACCACCTGGGCATCAGGTTCAGGGCTGCCGAGGGCGGCGAGGATGGCGCGGATGACGGGCAGCTGCGCTATTTCCTGGCCGGCCGCACTCCGGAGGAGCTCGTCGGCGACTTCGCCGCCCTGCTGGTCTCGATCGGGCGCGGCGACGCGGCGGCCGGCGGCCGGCGGCGTACGGCGGAGGGGCTGTCGCTGGAGGGGATGTTGCGGGCCTTCGCCGAAAGCACGGGCGCCGTCGCGCAGATCGGCCCGCTGGTCGCGCTGCGCACGCGCGAGGATCTGCTGTGCGCGGTTCTGAGCCACGCTCAGGTGCTGGACTTCGAGACCAATCGCCGCTATACCGACACCCTTGCGGCGGCGGTATGGCTGCGCAGGCTACCCGGCCATCAGGTGCGGGATCTGACGGCCTGGGCGGCCCAGCCGCCCGAGGTGTAGACCCGTACCGCGCCAGAGGCCCTGTCGCCGATCCACACGAACAGCGGGCAGGTCGCCGCCCGCGAGATCGGATCGATCTCCCCGCAGAGCCCGACGCCCGCGACGGGGTCGAGAAAGATGACGTTCTCCACGGCCCTGGCCGCCCGTACGGCCGGAGTCACCGAGCGAGCCTCGGTGGTATCGAACAGTGTCTGGAAGGTCAGCTTCCGGCCGTACCGCAGCAGGCTTGAGGCGTCAACGACCCGCGTTCCGATCGCGGCCGCCGAGCCGCTGGCGACGACGCCGATCGACCGTACCTCGTGGCCGCGCACGTAGATCTCCCGGGCCGGGAGGCGCCCGGTGGTGCGTTCGGGCAGGTGCAGGCCGAAGCCCGCGTCGCCGTTGAGAAAGACCGGCAGGCCGGCCACCGACATGCTGTCGGCGACCAGCACCGACCTGGGCGTCACCTCGTGTTCGGGCAGGAAGACGCTCACGCCCTTGACCAAGAGCTTCCAGACCGCCCGGCCGGTCAGTACGGCGAGGAAGTCCTCCCAGGAGGCCCGCTGGGCACTCAGCCTCCGCTCCTGCGCCGCGACCATGCCGTCATCCTCCGTTTCGCGGGCCGCGGAGACAAGCACGCCAACGCGCCCGCGGCCGCCCGCCCTGTCGCCGAGATACCGCGCCGCCCGCCACCCGAAACCACGACCCGGCGCATCAGCCGTAATCGGCCGGTTCGATCCGGCGGCCGTTACGATCTCTCTGTCAGCGCAAGGTCCCTGGACCGAACGTCGGGTCTGCGGGCCGGACCGTCGTCGGGATGGAGCCCGTGACGCAACAGGGGCCGGCTGCGTCGTTGGCGGCCGAGAAGATCAAGGCGATTCAGGACAGCGCCACGGATCGGTACCGGCTGGCGGCCGGGTTCTACCGGATCGCCGACGATGGGCGGCGTCCGTTCGGCCGGGCCGAGCTGAGCTTCCTCAGGTGGGAGATCGTGCGGGGCGTCATGGATCCCAGGTCGGGGAGCCCGTGGTGGCGAGCGGTCAACGAACGGCTGCTGCGCGACAAGACCGAGGCCGATCTGCTGCATCACGGGGCCGCCGGCGAGCCGTCGGCGCGCAGCGTCGAGCTGTGGAACGAGTTTCTCCGCACCCCGTCACCGGCCCGGTGGTACCGCGCCCACAACGGCAGCGTGCTGGCCGGATACCTCGACCACGTCGCGCTGACGGACGGCGAACTGCCGGCCGAGCGGTTCATGATGAACGTGGCGCTGCTGCGCGTCATGTACGCCCATGCCCTCGCCGCCGAGCCCCGGCTGGCCCTCGGGATGTTCGCGTTCGCCGGCCGGCTGCTCGGCGACCCCCGGCGCGGCACGGTCGGGCTGTTCCTCGACCTGCAACGGGTCTTTCCGCAGCACTATCCGCTGCACGGCCGGGTGCTCGAAGAGCTCATCGCGGCCGAGCGGTCCTTGGCCCGGGCGCTGGACTACGGGGTCATCGGGTCGCGGATCTCCGAGCTCTATCACTTCGCGGCCGATTCGCTCGACCTGCCGGGCGTCGCGGAACTGGTCGACGACGGCACGCCGTGCTATGCCTGGCCGGCCAGCCAGCGTTCGATCTGGCTGAGCGGCACGACCAGCCGGCTGTCCAAGCTCGCGGCCCTGGCGACCAAGAGCCCGCGGCTCGCCGTCCGCCGCGTCGCGCCGGACCCGGTGGCGGCGCGGGCATCGGCGCCGCGTCGAGCGAACGGATCCATCGGACCCGGACGTCCCGCGAGATCCGCACGCCCTGCGCGATCACGTCCGGATGGGTCTCGCTGACCGGACTTCGGCCACACACGTCAGGTGGCCGGCATCGGGGTATAGCCGTGGGCGAGAATCCGCTCGGCCGACTCCGTATAGGCCGCCGGATCCGCGGGCAGCGCCGTCGCCAGCCCGTCGACGTACCTGTTGTACATGCAGAAGGCCGCGGCGATGAGCACCGCGTCGGTGGCGCCGGCCGCGCGTGCGGCCGCGACGTCGTCGTCCCGCACCTCGGTGCCGCTCACCCGCACCGCGGCCGCGATCCGCAACAGCGCCTCGAGCTTGCCGGAGATCGGCGCGGCCGCGGGGTCGGCGCAGGCGTCCGCGACGGTCGATGTCCCACCAGGAAGCTGTGCGGCGGCGGCGGCGCCGTGCGTCGATGAGCAGTATCGGCATTGGTTCAGGGTCGACACGTAGGCGGCGATGAGCTCGCGTTCGCCCCGCGACAAAGTGCTGGGCCCGCGCAGCAACACCTCGGCGAGTTCGCTCAACACCCTGCCCGTATCCGGCCGGTACCGCAGCAGCCCGCGGATCCCCGGCGCGTCGTTGCCCAGCTCGATGTGTGGCATGGCGTCGTCCCTTCCGGTGCCTGCTCCGCGCCGCGAAAGCAGGTACGTACCGTACGGCTCAGGGATTGGAGTAGACCAGCCCCGGGCTCAGCAGGACAACGCTGCGGCGCTCTTCGGCCATGACGCGATCGTAGGTCTCGAAGTCCTCGTGCGTGCCGCCCGCGGCCGTGAACACGGCGCGCAGCAGCAGCCGCAGCCCCTCGGCGTCGACACCGGTCAGCTGATCGTCGGGCCCGCACAGCTCGACGGTCCCCTCGGCCGCCACCCACTGCCAGCCGGCCCGCACCACGATGTTGGCGTACGGGCGGGCGCGCAGGTTGTCGAGCTTGCGCGAGCCGCCGCGGGACACGAAACCGACGACCTGTCGCTGGTCGACGGGGTGCGGCAGCACTCCGGCGTTGACCACCGACGATTGGATGCTGCCGTCCGTACGCAGGGTGGACACGACGCACAAGCCATGATCGTCGGGCACCAGCCGCGCGAAGTCCGCGAGATCGGTCATGCCCGCAGCCTAATGCCCGGCGACTTCGATCACCGGCCGGAACTGAGGAAGCGCCGGGCGGGGCTACACTCGTGTCGTTCACGGGCTGTAGCGCAGCTTGGTAGCGCACCGCCTTTGGGTGGCGGGGGTCGCCGGTTCAAATCCGGCCAGCCCGACGCGACAGGGGACGGGCGGAGACCTCACGGGTGACCCACACATCGGCCCTCGATGAGACTCCGCCCGTCCTCAGGTCTATTCGGGGTGATGCCCGGCCTG
>CALAED010000686.1 GCA_937891035.1 uncultured Thermomonosporaceae bacterium
GAGCGCTCCCACGCAACATAAAGACACTCCCCTTGACGTGTACAGACGCCCGATCAGCCGATCGGGCGCTCGTCGGGCGCCTAGCGCGCCGTCGTGATCCCCGTGAGCGGCCGCTTAACAGGGCAAACGCCGGTGACCTTCATTTTTGGTCCGGCTCCTGGGCCATCCCTGAAACCCGGTGCAAACGGCGCTCGGCGTGAAAGTTTCATGTCCGCAGGCCGGCGGCCGGCGCGTCGCCCGTACGGCTCGTCGCGGGCGCGGTGATACCGCTTCGGTCACGAGTCGTGGTCGGGACCGGTCGCGGCGAGGGCGAACATCGAGATCGCGCCGGCGAACAGACACGCGATGCCGAGGGCGAGGAGCGGACCGGCGTCGGTCAGGACGGTCACCGCCACGCCGGCGAAAACGGTGGTGGCGGCGAAGATCGCTCGAAGCCGGGAACGAGCCCGGCGAGCGGTGGCCGGCGCGAGGGCGGCGGGCTCGCCACCGGTGCCCCCCGGGCTCAGCCGCCCGCTGAGGAAGAGGCGGAACAACAACGCCAGTGAGGGGATCAGCACGGCCGCACCCGCGGCGACGGAGACGATGACGGCGACGAGGGTGGTGCGGCCGGCGGCCGCCTGGTCGAGGGTGAGCCCGGGCAGCAGCCGCGGCCGCTGGGCCAGCGCCCAGCCGGCGACGATGGCGGCCACGGCGAGTGCGGCCGAGGCGCGGGCCGGTTCGAGGTGGGCGCGCCAGACGAGCGCCAGGGTGGCCAGCCCGGCCGCCGCGGAGACGACGACCATCGCCGCCCCGGCGCCGTGGGTCAGCCCGTCATAGAGCATCGGTGCGTCGTCGCGGACGACGAGCAGGCCGCCGAGCGCGAGGGCGCCGGCGCATCCGCCGGCCGCCAGGGCCCGGGCGCGGAAGTCGCGCTCAAGCAGCGGTTCCCCGAGTCGGCGCGCGTCGGCGGCGAGATAGACGGCCGCGAGGTAGCCGCCGGTGGCGACGGCCAGCGCGCCGATGAGGAGCGAGGTGGGGTTGAGCCAGCTGGTGAACAGGTCGCCGGCGGCGTTGCCGACCGGGACGCGCCCGGAGGCGATGCCGCCCACGACGGTGCCAAGCGCGAACGGCGTCAGGATCGATGAGACGGCGAACACGTGCTCGATCGTCCGGCGGCCGGCGGCCTCGTCGAGCTGACCGCGCAGGGCGTACGAGGCGCCGCGCAGGATGATTCCCACGGCGGCGATGAACAGCGGCACCGCCAGAGTTGACGTGATCGAGCCGAAGGCGACCGGATAGGCCGTCCAGCACACGACCAGCACGAAGATCAGCCAGACGTGGTTGGCCTCCCAGACCGGCCCCATGGCGTGGCGGGCGTGGTCGCGGGTCTCGGCCGGTCCGACCCGGCCCGGAAATGTCAGCAGCGTCCACACCCCGGCCCCGAAGTCGGCGCCGGCGAGCACCGTGTACGCGGTGAGGCCGGCGAGGATGAAGACCATGGGGATCTCAGCCATCGAGGTCCGCCTCCAGCGGCACCCGGCTGAAGGTGCGCAGCAGCCACCAGACTCCGGCGGCCAGGCCCAGGTAGACGACGACGAGCGTGGCGTAGCCGATGGGGATGCCCGAGGCGCCGGTGACGGCCTGTGTGGTGCGCATGGTCCCGTAGACGATCCAGGGCTGCCGGCCGACCTCGGTGGTGATCCAGCCGGAGATCAGCGCGACGACCGACAGCGGACCGGCCAGCACCACGGCTCGGTAGAACCACCGCGAGCGCGGCAGCCGTCGGTGGCGGAACCGGATGTAGAGGTACACCACGCCCAGCAGGGCCAGCAGCGCCCCGATCCCGACCATCGTCTGAAATGAGAAGCGTACGACGTTGACCGGCGGCTGGTCCGCCAGGGGCACCGCGTTCAAGCCCTGGACCGTCGCGTTCGGATCGTGGAAGGCCAGCAACGACAGCAGCCGTGGCATCTCGATGCCGTACTCGACCTCGTGACCGTTGTACCAGCCGAGAATGTGCACCGGCGCGCCGCTGGTGGTTTGGGCCAGCCCTTCGAAGGCGGCCAGCTTCGTGGGCTGGTACGCCGCGACCTCGCGGGCCGCCCAGTCGCCGATCACGACTTGGAGCGGTGCCGCGACCGCCCCGACCGACAGCGCGACGGTCAGCGCGGTGCGGTGGTAACGGCTCCGGCGACCGCGCAGGAACCCCCAGGCGTACGGCGCGGCGACGAGGAAACCGGCGACGATGTACGCGGCGAAGTACATGTGCACGAACTCGTGCCAGAGAAAGGGATTGCCGAACAGCGCCGCCCATGGGTCCGCTCGGACGGCGCGCCCTTCTCGTAGCTCGAACCCACCGGGATGGTTCATCCAGCTGTTGACGGCCAGCACGAACAGCGACCCGGTCACCCCCGCGATCGCCACCGGAATGCCGGTCAGGAAATGCGCCCGCGGCGCCAGCCGGTCCCACCCATAAACGTAGATCGCGATGAATATCGCCTCGACGAAGAACGAGAATCCCTCCAGCGTGAAGCCGAGACCGAACACGTTGCCGAAGTTCGCCATGAAACCCGGCCACAGCAGTCCCAGCTCGAAGCTGAGGATCGTCCCGGTCACCACGCCGACCGCGAACAGCGCCAGCATCACCTTCGACCAGCGCCGGGCCAGCGCGCGGAAGAGCCGGTCCCCGGTCCGCAGATATCGCCACTCGCAAAACAGCACCATCGCCGGGAAGGCCACCCCGAAGCACACCAGGGGAATGTGCACGCCGAGCGACAGCGCCTGCATCTGCCGTGCCTGCAGCAGATAATCCTGATCGGGCGCGGCGAGGGCGAATCCGCTCCTGATCACCGTGCTGATCGCGCTCATGCGCCGCTCCTCATCTGCGGGCGATTCGAAACTTTTGGGATCTCGACCGCGGCTGAGGAGAATCGCGATGAGCAGGCCCCGAAACCCCCGTGGTGGACGCGATCCGCCGTCCCGACGATATCGGAGGGTCACGAGCCCGCCACGAGGGGGGTCGCGGCGCGCGGAACCAGGCGTCAGGAGCGGGAGCGCGAGCGGTGGCTCCCACCCGCCCGGCCGGCCCCACGGCTCGCCCAGGTCACATCCCGCTCCGCCGCCTAGCCGGCTTGCAGGCGGGGCGGCCCTTCGTCATGGCTGCTGGATTGGGGTCGCCACCCTCCGGTCGTCGGCTCGAAATTCGCGGCGCGGCGATATCGCGCCAGGCTGAACGAACTGAGTTTCAGAAGGAAACTTCCCTGCTGATTTGCGGTCGCCTCGTTTCTGTTCAACCGGCGTTCTGTATGAACCGGTAAGGGGTGGTTGCAGAACCATTACAACTAATCTCCATGCCTTCCGCCGGGAGGCGGCGTCGGTCACCCTCAGCCCCGAAAGAGCGATGTCGGGGCATAGGCAGGAAGGAAGTCCGGCGCATGACGGAACTCGCGCGTCGTACCCCATGGGCGGCCGGGTTGGCGGTGCTGGTGCTCACCGTCCCGGCCTGCAGCGGCGGCGGTGACGGGGACGGGGACGGCAACAAGGGCGACGGGAAGCCCAAGACGTTCACCGTCGCCAACCAGGAGCCGACGCACCTGGCGCCGGGCGCGGCGAACGACTCCTACAGCATCCACGTCGTCAACGCGCTGTTCGACCGGCTGACCAAGATCAACTCAGCCGGCAAGGTCGTCAACGAACAGGCCGCGTCGATCACCAGCACCGACCAGAAAAAGTGGACGATCAAGGTCAAGCCGGGCCTGACGTTCCACAACGGCGAGCCGGTCACCGCGCAGAGCTACGTGGACGCCTGGAACACCGCCGCCTACGGCCCGAACGGCTGGGAGAACAACTACTACTTCGGCAACATCAAGGGCTACGACGCGCTCAACCCCGAAGACCCGGACGGCGACGAGGGCCCGAAGAAGGCCCCCAAGCCCAAGACCGACAAGCTCAGCGGGCTCAAGGTCGTCGATGGTCAGACCTTCGAGGTCACCCTGACCGGCTCGTTCAGCCAGTTCCCGCTGACGCTCGCCTTCACCGGCTTCGCGCCGATGCCGAAGGGCGCCGCCGCCGACCTGAAGGCCTTCGACCAGCGGCCCATCGGCACCGGGCCGTTCATGCTCACCGGCAGCGGCTGGGAGCACAACAAGCAGATCACGCTCAAGAAGTTCGCCGGCTACAAGGGCGGCCGCCCGGCCCACGCCGACGGGATGACGTTCAAGATCTACGCCAGCCGCGACACGGCGTACACGGACCTGGTCGCGGGCCGGGTCGACATCCTGGAGACCATCCCGCCGGCCAAGATCTCCGAGGCCAAGCGGCTGCTCGGCGACCGGTTCGTGGCCACGCCCAGCGGCACCATGGACTACCTGGAGTTCCCGCTGTACGACAAGCGGTTCCGCAACCGGGACCTGCGGTACGCGATCTCGATGGCGATCAACCGGCAGGCCATCGTCGAGACGGTCTTCAACAACGCGTTCAACCCGACCGGCTCCATCGTGTCGCCGATCGTGCCCGGGTACCGGCCGAACGCCTGCGGCACGCCCTGCACGTATCTCCCGCGGCACGCCAAGGACTACTTCGACAAGGCCGGCGGGTTCTCCGGGACGCTCGAGCTGTGGTTCTCCAACGCCGACCCGTCCTATGAGCAATGGATGACCGACGTGGCCAACCAGCTCAAACAGAACCTCGGCATCAACGACGTCAAGTTCCGCAAGATCCCGGTCGCCGACTACCTGAGCAACCTGAGCGATCACAAGGCGACCGGGCCCTACCGGGCCAACTGGGTGATGGACTACCCGAGCGCGGAGAACTACCTGACCACACGCTGCGGCGACGCCAACCGGATGTCCTATGACGGCGAAGCCTGCATGGACCTCGTCACCAAGGGCAATCGGGCCGACTCGATCGAGGAGAGCGTGCGCTTCTACCAGCGGGCGGAGCAGACCCTGCTCAAGGACCTGCCGGCCACGCCGCTGTGGAACTGGCAGAACCAGCAGGGTTACTCCAAGCGCGTCGGCAACGTGCGCTTCGACCCGTACGAGAACAGCGCGCACTACGACCAGGTCACGGTCAAGTAGAGGTGTGGCGCTATGCGGTACGGCGCGTACTGCAGATGGTGCCCGTCCTGCTCGGGACGACGCTGTTCATCTACGTGCTCGTATTCGCACTCCCCGGCGACCCCATCAGGGCGCTCGCCGGGGAGAAGCCGCTGCCCGACTCGGTCTACCAGGCACTGCGCGACCACTACCATCTCGACGATCCGCTGCTCGTGCAGTACGGGCGGTATGTGTTCGGGGTGCTGTTCCGCGGCGACTTCGGGGAGACGTTCAACGGGCAAAGCGTAGGACAGCTGATCGCCGACAGCTGGACGGTGACCGCGCAGCTCGCCGCCACCGCATGGCTCTTCGAACTGGTCGTCGGCATGTCGCTCGGCGTGTGGGCCGGGCTGAGCGCGGCGCGCCGCGGCGGCCGGGGGGGCGGAACGCGGCGGGGCGGGTTCGCGGACGCGGCGGTACTGGGCGGCACGACGGTCGCGATCGCCATCCCGTCGTTCGTGCTCGCCTACTCCGCGCAGCTGGTGTTCGGGCTGAAGCTCGGCTGGTTCCCGACGGCGGGGACCGACGCGGGCTGGCCGATGAGCTACCTGCTGCCCGGCATGGTGGTCGCGGCCGCCGAGCTGGGGTACGTCGCGCGGCTGACCCGCACCAGCCTCGTCGAGAACATGCGCGCCGACTACGTCCGTACGGCGGTGTCGAAGGGCCTGCCCCGCCATCGCGTCGTCGTCAGGCACACGCTGCGCAACTCGCTCATCCCCGTGGTGACCTACCTCGGCACGCAGATCGGCTACTTCATGGCGGGCTCGATCATCGTCGAAGGCATCTTCAACCTGCCCGGCATCGGCCACGAGATCTGGCTGGCGCTGCAGATCAAGGAGGGCCCCACCATCGTCGGCATCGTGACCTTCCTCGTCCTCGTCTATCTGTTCGCCAACCTCGTCGTCGACCTGCTGTACGGCGTCCTCGACCCGCGGATCCGCTATGACTGAGACCCCGGCGATCAGACGCGAGCGCGACGAGCCGAGCGCCGCCGTGCCCGCAGCCGCCACCGCGGTGGCGGGCGGAGAACTCGGCGGCGGGGCGGCGGCATCGTTGTGGCGGGACGCCTGGGGCGACCTGTGGCGGCGTCCGATCTTCTGGCTCGCGATGGCGATCATGCTCGTGATGAGCCTGATGGCGGCGTTTCCCGGGCTGTTCACCAGCCGGGAGGCCAACGACCGGTGCGACGTGCAGTTCGCCAAGCGGCCGCCGGCGTCGTGGAACCCCTTCTCCGGGGCCGACCATCCGTTCGGCACGGACGTACACGGGTGCGACTACTGGGCGCAGGTCGTGCACGGGACGCGTGCGCCGATCGTCATCGGGTTCGCCGTGACCGCGCTGTCGCTGCTCATCGCCGTGACGCTCGGCTCACTGTCCGGGCACTACGGCGGCTGGCTGGACGCGCTGATCTCCCGGATCACGGACGTCTTCTTCGGCCTGCCGCTGCTGCTCGGCGCCTTGGTGGTGCTCACCGCGTTCCCCGCGCACGGCATCGGGGCGGTCGTGCTCGCGCTCGGGCTGTTCTGGTGGACCAGCATGACGCGGCTGATGCGGGGACAGGTGATCGCCGTGCGGGACGCGGACTACGTGCAGGCCGCGCGCATGCTCGGCGCCGGCGACGTGCGGATCATGGTCAGGCACATCCTGCCGAACGCGATCGCGCCGGTCTTCGTGTTCGCGACGCTCAACGTGGGCGTCGTCATCGGCAGCGAGTCGACCCTCGACTTCCTCGGCGTCGGGCTGCAGTACCCGTCCGTTTCCTGGGGCCTGCAGCTCAGGGAGGCCCAGAACATCTTCGTCGACTATCCGTACCTGCTCGCCTATCCGGCGATCTTCCTGACCGCGACCGTGCTGAGCTTCCTGCTGCTCGGCGACGCCGTGCGGGACGCGCTCGACCCGAGGCTGCGGTGACCGTGACCGCCTCGCCGAACCCGACCCCAGGCGCGCCGCTGCTCGCGGTCGATGACCTGCACGTCGAGTTCCGTCCGCGCGGCCGTACGGTGCACGCCGTTAACGGCCTGTCGTACGAGTTGCGCGAGGGCGAGACGCTGGCCATCCTCGGCGAGTCCGGGTCCGGCAAGAGCGTGAGCGCGCAGGCGGTCCTGGGCCTGCTCGACAGCCCGCCGGCCTTCATCACCAAGGGCGAGGTGCGGTTCCGCGGCACCAACCTGCTCGCGTTGCCGGAAAGGCGGCGCCGGACGTACCGCGGCGCCAAGATCGCGATGATCTTCCAGGACGCGCTGTCCGCGCTGAACCCGGTGCACAGGGTGGGCGACCAGGTGGCCGAGATGCTCCGCGTCCATCGCGGCCTGGGGCGGTCGGCCGCGCGCGAGCGGGCGGTCGAACTGCTGGACCGGGTGCGCATCCCGTCGGCCGCCGCGCGGGCCGGCGACTACCCGCACCAGTTCTCCGGCGGCATGCGGCAGCGGGTGATGATCGCCATGGCGCTCGCCCTCGACCCCGACGTGCTCATCGCCGACGAGCCCACGACCGCGCTGGACGTCACGGTGCAGGCGCAGATCATGCGGCTGCTGGCGGAGCTGCAGGACGAGCTGTCGATGGGATTGATCCTGATCACCCACGACCTCGCCGTGGTCGCCGATGTGGCCGACCGGATCGTCGTCATGTACGCGGGGCGCGCGGTCGAGGAGGCGTACGTCGAGGACTTGTACGCCCGGCCGGCCCACCCGTACACCGAGGGGCTGCTGGCCTCGGTGCCGCGGGTGGACCGGCGCAGCGCGGCGCTGATCCCGATCCCGGGATCGCCGCCAAGCCTGGCCGCGATCCCGCCGGGCTGCCCGTTCCACCCGCGCTGCCCGCGCGCCCGCGGTCGCGAGCGGTGCGCGACGGAAGTCCCCGAGCTGCGCACGGTCGCGGAGCGGGACGAAGCGGCGCGGCGCAGCGCCTGCCACTACGCCGAGGAGGTGCTGCCCGATGCCGTCCGAACATCGTGAACAACCCGACCACGCCGACCACGCCGAACCCGGTGGCGCCATCATCGAGGTCCGGAACCTGGTCAAGCATTTCCCGTTGACCCGCGGCATCGTGGTCAAGCAGCGGATCGGTGAGGTCAAGGCCGTCGATGGCGTGTCGTTCGAGCTGGCCAAGGGTGCCACGCTGGGGCTCGTGGGCGAGTCGGGGTGCGGTAAGACCACGCTGGCCAAGCTGCTGATGGCGGTGGAGCGGCCGACGTCCGGCACCGTGCTCTTCGAGGGCCGCGACATCTTCCGGCTGCGGCGGGCCGAGCTGCGCCGGCTGCGCCGCCGCGTCCAGATGGTGCTGCAAGACCCGTACACCTCGCTCAACCCGCGGATGACCGTAGGCGACATCGTCGGGGAGCCGTTCGCGATCCACAGGGACGTCGCGCCGCGCGGCGACCGGCGGGCCAAGGTGCGCGAGTTGCTGGAGGTCGTCGGCCTGGACCCGGA
>CALAED010000687.1 GCA_937891035.1 uncultured Thermomonosporaceae bacterium
GGTCACCGAGGCCGCGCCGACCGTGTCGCGCGTCCCGTTCCACCTGGCGGTACATCCCGACGGCCCGGACGGGCACGAGTGGGAGATCCCCGGTGAGCTCTACCTGCCGGACGGACCGGTCCCGCGGACCGTTCAGGTGCTGGTCCCCGGTCTGACCTACGACAGGCGGTACTGGACGCTGCCGGAGCCGTACAACTACGCCGAGTTCATGGCCGCCGCCGGCTATGCCGTGGCCGTCTTCGACCGGCTGGGTACGGGCGCCGCCAGCCGGCCTCCCGCGGATGAGGTGACGATCGACGCGCACGTGCTGGTGCTCCGCCAACTCGTCCAGGGGCTGCGTTCCGGTTCGTTGACGGCCCGGAAGTTCGAGCGCGTGGTGGTCGTCGGGCACTCCTACGGCTCCGGGATTGCGATCATGGAGGCGGCGCGCTACCGCGACGTCGACGGGCTGATCATCACCGGCATGCTGCACGCGTTCACCGAGCTGTACGGGCAGGTCCGCGACTTCTTCCACCCGGGGACCGAAGACGAGGTGGTGGGGCCGACGAACCCGCCGCGGGGATACCTCACCCAAAAGCCCGGCAAGCGGGCCACGATGCTGGAGTACGCGCCGAACATCGACCCGGCCATGTCCGAGCTGAACGAGGCCATCAAGTCGACCGGCGCTCTCGGCGAAGGCGACACCCTTGAGCAGACCTACGAGGCCACCCACTCGCTGGACGTGTCGGTGCCCGTGCTGCTGGTGGTGGGGGAGCGTGACGCGCTGTTTTGCGGCGAGGACGTCGACTTCGGGCGCAGCTCCGCGGCCGTGCACGCCTTCGAGCAGGCCTATTACTCCCCGGCGGCCCGGCTGCAGACCTATGTGATCCCGCGGGCCGGGCATTCGCTCAACCTTCACTACAACGCGCGTACGTGGTTCGCGATCGCGCGCGACTGGGTCGACCGTCTGGTCCCCCGCGGCAACGGCAACGGCAACGGCTGACTCTCGCGTCCGCGCCGGATAGCCGCCGCCCCTCGACTTCCGCAGCTGATCCGCTGCCAACCGGCCCCCCTCCTCCGTGGGGCCGGTTGGTTTACCCGGCGATCTGGCCCGGGCGTCTCGCCCGGCGATTTTGGCCCGGCGATTTTGGCCCGGCTTGGGCTGGGAGTTTGGCCCGGCTACCGGTCGACGCCGCCCATCAGCGGATCGAGACTGGCGACGGCGACGATGACGTCGCCCAGTTGACCGCCCTCGCACATCGCCGGGATCGCCTGCAGGTTGGTGAACGAAGGGTCGCGGAAATGGACCCGGTAGGGGCGGGTGCCGCCATCGCTCACCACATGCACGCCGAGTTCGCCGCGCGGAGACTCCACGGCGGCGTACGCCTCGCCGGCGGGAACCCGGAAGCCCTCGGTCACCAGCTTGAAGTGGTGGATGAGCGCCTCCATCGACGAGCCCATGATGCCGGCGATGTGCTGTTCGGAGTTGCCGAGCCCGTCGGCGCCGAGGGCGAGCTGGGCGGGCCAGCCGATCTTCTTGTCGTCGATCATCACCGGGCCGCCGGTGGTCGCGAGCCGGTCCAGGCATTGCTCGACGATCTTCAAGGACTCCGTCATCTCGGCCATCCGCACCAGGTGGCGGCCGTAGGCGTCGCCGCTGTGCTGCACCGCCACGTCGAAGTCGTAGTTCTCATAACCGCAGTACGGCTGGGACTTGCGCAGGTCCCACGGCAGGCCGGCCGAGCGCAGCAGCGGCCCGGTCACCCCGAGGGTGACGCAGCCCCGCAGGTCGATGTAGGCCACGTTCCGCGTCCGGGCGAGGAAGACCGGGTTGGCGTTCAGCAGCTTGGCGAGCCTGCCGATGCCGTCGCGGGTCTGCGCGATGAGCTCTCGTACGTTCGAGGTCGCGCCGGGCGGCAGGTCCTGCACGACCCCGCCGGGCCGGATGTAACCATGGTTCATCCGGACGCCGGTGATCATCTCGAACGTGTCGAGGATGCGCTCGCGGCCGAGCAAGCCGTTGGTCATCACCGTGGTCGCGCCGAGCTCGAGGCCGAACGTCCCGATCGCCACGAGGTGGGAGGAGATCCGGTTGAGCTCCATCATCATGACCCGGATGATCTGGGCGCGCTCGGGGACGCGATCGACGATGCCGAGCAGCTTCTCCACGGCCAGGCAGTAGGCGGCCTCGTTGAACAGGGGCATCAGGTAGTCCATGCGGGTGCAGAACGTCACGCCCTGCGTCCACGTACGGAACTCCATGTTCTTTTCGATGCCGGTGTGCAGGTAGCCGATGACCAGCCGTACCTCTTCGACCGTCTCGCCGTCGAGGGTGAGGACCAGGCGGAGCACGCCGTGGGTGGACGGGTGGTGCGGGCCCATGTTGATGACCAGGCGGTCCTCGCCCGACTTGACGGCCGCGGCGGCGATGTCCTCCCACTCGCGCGGGTCCGACCCCGTGATGGCGAAGTACTCGGGCTCTTGGGCGGTCTCGCTGGTCACCGGCCCACCCCCGAGATGCCCTGCAGCGCCTTGGCCTCGTGCTCCTCGAGCCGGGCCGCCCGGTGCGGGCCGAGCGGCTCCCGCCGGATCCGGTCGTGCAGTTTGACGATCGCGTCCAGCAGCATCTCCGGCCGTGGCGGGCATCCCGGCACGTACATGTCGACCGGGAGGATCTTGTCAACGCCCTGGACGACCGCGTAGTTGTTGAACATGCCGCCGGACGCGGCGCAGACCCCCATCGCGATGACCCACTTGGGCTCGGGCATCTGGTCGTAGACCTGCCGGATCACCGGCGCCATCTTGTGGCTCAGCCGGCCGGCCACGATCAGCAGGTCGGCCTGCCGCGGCGTGGCCGAGAAGCGTTCCATGCCGAACCGGGCGAGGTCGTGCCTGGGGCCACCGGCCGCCATCATCTCGATCGCGCAGCAGGCGAGCCCGAACGTGGCCGGCCACAGCGAGCTACTGCGCGCCCAGCCCGCCAGCTGCTCGACCCTGCCCAAGAGGAAATCGCCCGGAAGGTGTTCCTCGATGCCCATGCTGGGACCCTCCAAATCGCCGCTCGCAACGGGTGGCGCGCCTGTGTCGAATCAGCATCTCGGTCAATTCTCCAGGATAATTAGCAGAACGGCAATGTACGGGCAATAGCAGATTCTTGCGAAGATATGACAGTCAAATCCAATAGCAACTGCAGAAGAATGTTAATTCCGCAGGTCAGAGTGCTGGGCGCCACAACCGAACGGTGTCCTCCCAATTGTCGGGGTTCGTGGCATTTATACGATGTAATTGAGCAATAATGTGATGCAGGCAGGCCATGAGCTCGACAGGAGCCGGGCCGGCCGAAGAAGACGGTTCTCTGTCCGTGCCGTGGGCGATGACAGAAGATTGGGGCAGAGCCATGGATCTGAGCCCTCTTGGTATCTCCCCTGTCGAGGAAGACGTCTACCGGTACTTCCTCGAGCACCCGAGCCGGGGACTCCCCGATGTCGGGCCCGAGCTCGGGTTGGACTGCGACACGGTGGAGGGCGCCGTAGAGCAACTGGAGCGCCTCGGGCTGCTCGACGCCTCCCAATGCCACCGCGTCAGGTCCGCCGATCCGCAAGACGCGATCGAGCACCTCATCGAGCAGCGGATCGCCGAGCTCAACGACGAGATCCGGCAGGTGCTCGCCGCCCGCGCCACGGTGTCCGCGCTGAAGGACACGGCGCAGCAGGCCGACCTGGCCGACTGCTCGCCCAATGTCGAGCGCGTCAGCGGCGCCGAACAGATCCTCAAGCGGATCGAGGACCTCGCCTTCTTCTGCCATGAGGAGTCGCTCGCCCTGTGGCCGTCGAGCACGCCGGTGGAGAACGCTCCCGACCTGGCCAGGCCGCTGGACCTGCGGGCGCTGCGCCGGGGCATCGCGCTCCAGTCGGTCTACCACCGCAAGTGCCTCGAAGACCCCGACATCGCCGCCAATCTGCGCGATCTCGTCAAGCTTGGCGCCAACGTCCGCGTCACCGAAAACGAGGTCGACTGGCTGCTGCTCTACGACCGTACGGTGGCGGTGGTGCCGGCGGACCCGGGACGGCGCGAGCGAGGGGCGTTGATGGTCCGTGAGCCGGGCATCGTCGCCCAGATGGTGACGCACTTTCGTGGCATATGGGAGACCGCCCGGGACATCACCGAATACCTCGACACGGACACCCCCGACTCCATGCTCAGCGAGCACGAACGCCTGGTTCTCGAGGCGCTGGCCACCGCGGACAAGGACGAGGCCGCGGCCCGCCAAATGGGCGTCTCCGTCCGTACGTTCCGCCGCTACGTCGCCGACCTGATGATGCGGCTCGGCGCCGCCAACCGCTTCCACGCCGCCCTCAAGGCCAAAGAAAAAGGCTGGATGTAGGCCTGGTTCCCCGGCACGAGCACGCCCTGAGTAGTCGTTCGGCTTGTGCACGGTCGTACGACGTTCAAAGGCGTTGGGACATCGCCGCCATCGAACGCGGCCCGGGTAGAGATCGCGGCCCGTCCTCGCGAAGTCATGGGGGGCGCCGACGTGATCGTTGCGCAGGCCGGGGAGCGGCCCGGACCACCGGCAGGGGCACGGTCGACCCCGGGACTGAAGATCCGGTGGTCGAAAGCGCTCACCCCGCCGGCGGCTACCGGGCACCGGGTCCGCCAAGCGGCTGACCCGGTAGCTCGGATCAGTAATCGGGGTCGTCCGGGGCGTTCAGCTCACCGTTGGGTCGCCTCGCGGCTCCGGAGGCCACCTGGCCGGCGAGCGGCCGGTCGCCGTTGCCGTGCCCGTCGGGCAAGGGCACGCGACCGTTGTGGTACGCCTCGTTCAGCCGTACGCGGAGCTTGGTCACGACCCGGGTGAGCGGTCGCCGCTGCTCGGGCGCCGCCACCCCGTTGCCGTCGGACTCGTCCACCTTCAGCTGCGGCATGGGCTTCTTGCTGAAGACGACCGCCCGTTCGATCTCGCGCAACGGCCGGCTGGCCTCTCTGAACTGCCCATCGGGGCTCATGGTGATCTGCCCGATCTCGATCCCGTGCGACGCCAACTCGCGGTCGCGGCGCTGCAGGCCGATGCAGATCCGGTAAGCCACGATGTAGGCCAGCACCGGTCCGACGAGGACCGCCACCCGGAAGAACCAGGTCGTACCGAACAAATCCACCCCGAGGGTAACGGCGATCACATCGTTGCCGCCCGCGGCCCAGAGCACGCCGTAGAAGGCGATGCCGGCCGCCCCGAGACCGGTGCGGAGCGGGGCGTTGCGCGGCCGGTCCAGCGTGTGGTGGTAGCGGTAGTCGCTGAGGAACCATTTCTCCACGAACGGATAGATCGCCAGTCCGCCGAACAGCACACCCGGGACGATCAACGCGGGGATCGCCACGCTCAACGAGAGCGTGTACCCGAACATGGTCAGTTCGGCGGGCGGCATGATGCGCAGCGCGCCTTCCAGGAAGCCCAGATACCAGTCGGGCTGCGCACCCGCGGTGATCGCCGATGGGTCGTACGGCCCGAACAGCCAGACCGGGTTGATCTGCGCGATGCTGGCCAGCAGCGTCGTCACGCCCGTAACGGCGAGCAGGAACGCCGTGGTCTTGGCGATGAAGACCGGGAAGAACGGGTAGCCGACCACGTTGCGCTCGGCACGGCGGTGCCCGGGGAACTGGGTGTGCTTCAGCCGCCAGGTCAACACGATCGCGTGCAACGGAATCAGTGCCGCGAGGAGTCCCGGGATGAGCAGCACATGCACGATATAGAGCCGGGAGATGAAGTCCTCACCGGGGAACTCGCTGCCGAAGATGAACGTCAGCAGGTAACTGCCCACGATCGGGATGCCGGCCACCACCCCGGCGAAGATCCGCAGACCGGTCCCCGACAGCAGGTCGTCGGGCAGCGAGTAGCCGGCGAAGCCCTCGGCGAAGGCCAGGATCATCAGCACCATCCCGATCAGCCAGCTGATCTCGCGCGGCTTGCGGTAGGAGCCGGTGAAGAAGTGCCGGAGCATGTGCAAGAGGATCGCGCCGATGAACAGCACCGCCGACCAGTGATGGATCTGGCGGACCAGGAGCCCGCCGCGCACGTCGAAGCTGATGCGCAGCGTCGAGGCGTAGGCCTCGCTCATGTGTACGCCGTTGAGCTTCGTGTAGCCGCCCTGGTACACGACCTCCGTCATGCCCGGCTTGAAGAAGAAGGTGAGGAAGATCCCGGTGAAGAGCAGGACGACGAACGAGTACATCGCGATCTCGCCGAGCAGGAACGACCAGTGATCGGGGAATGCCTTCCGCATCACCGTGATGCCCCACTTGCCGCCGCCGAAGCGATCGTCGACCGTCTTGCCGGCTCCGCCCAGCGTCTTGCCGGTCGCGCTCATTTCGAAGGACCTCCCGCTAGTCCGCTTCTGCCGGCAGGTCGGACACTCCGTGCTCTGCCTGACATAATCGAGCACTCCCGCCCAAGGCTAACGGCTATTCCCGATATGGGAAGTGACTACACGAAGGCTTGATTTGCGGCTGCGGTTTGCCCAACACGGACTTAACACAAATTTGTTGTTGACGGAGCCGCGCCGACGTGGTCGGCCAAAGCTTGTCCTATTTGCCGCAAGCGAATATTTTCTAACATTATGGACCAGGCGTCAGCTAGCGAACGCGATATCCTCCGGGCCACTGTGGCTCTGTGCCAGGAAAAGGGTTATGACGAGGTCGGCTTCGCCGCCGTCGCGGCCGCGGCCGGGGTGCCCGAGAGTAGGCTGCACGAGCAGTGGCGCACGAAGAGCGCGCTGGTGATCGACGCGTTCCGCGCGGAGGTCGGGCGCGATCTGGTCTTTCCGGATACGGGCGACTTCGCTGTTGATCTGCGGACTCAGTTGGCCGCGATCGCGCGAATATTCCACGACCCGAACCTCGGTCCCCACCTGGCCCGGGTGATCGGCGAAGGACAGCGCGACGCCGATGTGGCCGCGCAGTTCCTGGAGCGGGTTTACACACCTAACAGGGCCGCTGCCAGGGCCCGGTTCCAAAGCGCCCAAGCCGCGGGCCAATTGCGATCTGATCTCGATTTGGACGCCGCGATCGACTTGGCGTTCGCGCCGTTTTGGTTCCGGCTCCTGGTGAAGTCGGGACCAAATAACGAGGACTACGTTAACTCGGTGGTCGATCTCGCCAAACGCGGATTGGGCGTTCCATGAGCGGCCGTTTTGGCCCGCTCACTCGATTCGGCACGGCGACCGGTATCGATCCGGTCGCCATGGGGCTTGCCGAAACAAGAATCTGCCCCCCGGATGACTATGTCCTGCCAACCGTCTGCTCTGCTGATGCCCGGCGAACGTCCATAGGCTCGGGGGATGCCGGACAAGGTCCCTGTCGTTCCGCCCCCGCGACTGGTGGAGGTCGGTCGAATGTCCAAGAACCGGCGCAACCCTGACGCCTCGATCCGCGAGGCCGAGACACAGCTGGCCGACCAGGTCACGGGGCGGTTGCGCAGTGCCTTGCTCGTCTTGTCTCCGCTGGAGCGCGCGATCGTGTCGCTGCACAACGGCTTCGCGTTCAGCCCCGCCGAAGTGGCCGATATTCTTGGCATCGAGGAGTCTCAGGTAACGGACGTCCTCAAGGAGCTGCGCCCGCGCCTGCGCGAGATGGGCCCGCTGATCGGCCGTAAGGACACCGGCGGCGAAGGTGAGGACGACTCCGCCCCGCCTCCCGAATGAGCGAGTCGCAACACAGCGGCCGGTCAAAGAAATCCTGTGGACTTCGCCAAGTAAAGCTTTTGTCTCAGAGCAAGAGATGGCTAGATGAATGTGTGGTGAGCGCAAGCTGGCCACACACAACCTGTCGCCTACGACGGAATCACAACGGAACCTCAGATGAACGTCCTCATCGTGGAAGACGACAAGCAGATTGCCGACGCGCTGGAGGACGCGCTGACCCGGCACGGACACCAGACCGTGCAGGCGTCAACCGCCGCCGAGGCCCTAACGATTGTGCACAACGCTCAGTTGATCTTGCTCGATCTCGAGTTGCCCGACCTGGACGGTCACGAACTGTGCCGTCGCCTGCGGCGACAGATTGACACCCCCATCATCGTCGTCACCGGTCGGGACGACGAGGTTGACCTGGTCATGGCCCTGCACCTGGGGGCCGATGACTACGTAGTGACGCCCTTCAGCCGGCACGAACTGATCGCCAGGATCGTGGCGGTGTCGAGGCGGGCGTTCCGGCAGGCCGCTCCTAAGGATGTCCCGGCCGACACCCCGGTCACCCTTGATGACGACGGAGCAACGACGCTCCGCCTGGGCGAGCTCCAGCTCGACCTGCGGGCCCGGCGCGCCTTCGTCGGAGCGCGGCAGATCCAGCTAACGCGCAAGGAGTTCGACCTGCTCAGCCTCCTCATGGAGGACTCTGGAGCGGTACGGACCCGAGAGGAGATCATCACCAAGGTGTGGGACGAGAACTGGCATGGCTCGACCCGCACCCTTGACGTGCACATCGGCTCCCTGCGGACCAAGCTCGGCGACACCCGGTGGATTGAGACCGTCCGCG
>CALAED010000688.1 GCA_937891035.1 uncultured Thermomonosporaceae bacterium
CGCAGCTTGGCGCCCCGCCAGTGCAGTTCGCCGGCGTTCGGCCTGATGAATCCGCACACCACGTTGAACAACGTGGTCTTGCCCGCACCGTTCGGGCCGATCACGCCCACCACTCGGCCCTGCGGCACGCCGAAGGTGACGCCGTCCAGCGCGGTCAACCCACCGAATCGCACCGTCACGTCGCGAAGTTCGAGCAGCATCGGTGATGGATTGATCATCATTCCTCGTCCGGACCGTTTACTGATGACACTGCAAAAGCGACGTACCGACCGGTCGGTATCGTCACCCTAGGCGGCGTTCCCAGGAGCGTCAACGGTGAGATAGGTTGCGAATTCAGTCCTGGTTTTTGTAGGAGAGGGCCACCTATGGCAGGCGAGTCCGCGGGCACCGAGGCTCGGCAGCGGACGGGCGCGCTGGCCGAGCGCTTGCTCGCCGTGGCGACCCGGCTGTTCGCGGAGAAAGGCTTCGAGGCGACGTCGGTCCAGGAGATCGTGGAGTCGGCCGGGGTCACCAAGGGTGCGATGTATCACTACTTCGCTTCCAAGGACGACCTGCTGTTCGAGATCTATCACCGGCTGTTGATGATGCAGACCCGGCGTCTGGAGCAATTCGCGGACAGTAAGGGAACGGTAGGGGAACGCCTCCGCGCGGCGGCCGTGGACGTGCTCGACACCAGTTTTCTCCACCTAGACGAGCTGACCGTTTTCTTCCGTTCGATGCACATGCTGCCGCAGGAGAAGCGAAAGACCGTACGCGCCGAGCGGCGGCGCTACCACGAACGCTTCCGCGCCCTCGTGGAAGAAGGACAGGCGGCCGGCATTTTCCGGCGCGACGTGCCGGCCGACATCGTTGTGCAATTCTTCTTCGGCGCCGTGCATCAGCTCAGCACCTGGTACCGCCCGAACGGCCAGCTGGCCGCGCACGAGGTCAGCGAATACTACGTCGACCTGCTGATGGGCGGCCTCGAAGTCCCGCGCCCCGCCGGCGACGCCAACACCGATACCGACACCAACGCCGACACCGACGCGAAGGCGGACGCGGAGGCGGAGGCCAAGGCGGACGCGGACGCGGAGGCGGAACGAGCGTCATGATCCAAACGCCCGCCGCACCGCCGGGCGTTGACCTGCGGCGACTCCGCGCGTTCCTGGGCTCGGCCGGGCCGCTGCGGGCCGAGCTGATCGCGGGTGGCCGCTCCAATCTGACGTACGTGGTGACCGACGGCGCGAACGAATGGGTACTGCGCCGCCCGCCGCTCGGGCACGTGCTCGCGACCGCACACGACATGGCCAGGGAGCACCGGGTGCTGAGCGCCCTCGCCGCCACGCCGGTGCCGGTGCCGAAGACGTACATCCTGTGCATAAACCCCGACGTGCTGGGGGCGCCGTTCTACCTGATGGAGAAGGTGGAGGGCACGGTCTATCGGACCGCCGAGCAGACCGAGCGGCTGGCCGCCGAGCGGGCGACCGCGCTCGCGCACGAGCTGATCGACGTTCTCGCCGCGCTGCACGGCGTCGATCCCGGCGCGGTCGGGCTCGACGACTTCGGCCGGCCCGCCGGCTTCCTCGACCGGCAGGTGCGGCGCTGGCAGCGCCAGCTCGCCGCCTCCCGCAGCCGCGAGATCGCCGGGATCGACGAGCTGAGCGACGCGCTCGCCGGGTCCGTTCCGGCCACGCAGCGGCCGGCGATCGTGCACGGCGACTACAAGATCGACAACGTCATCGTCGGGCCGGACGACGCGATCACCGCCGTGGTCGACTGGGAGATGGCCACACTCGGCGACCCGCTGTGCGACCTCGGCCTGTTCGACGTCTACATGGACGGCGGCATCGCGGAGATGGTGGCCGGGGCGCCCGGTCCGGCCACCGGCTTCCCGCCCGGGACGCGGCTGCGGGCACGATACGCCGCCGCCACCGGCCTGGACCTGACCCCGCTGCCCTGGTACGAGGCGCTAGGCTGCTTCAAGTTGGCGGTGATCAGCGAGGGCATCCACTACCGGTTCCTGCGGGGCCAGACCGTGGGCGAGGGCTTCGCGGAGATCGGCGACATGGTCGCCCCGCTGGTGGCCGCCGGGCTCGAGCGGCTGCGGCTCGGTTCCTGAGCCCGGGCCAGGCCGTGCCCCGCCGGCGCATGGGTGGGACGATGCTGGTGGGAGGATGAAATCTCACGTTGAGGAGCCCGAACACATATGCCCGCAGCCCAGCCGCCGGTCAAGCACACCCCGCTCTATGACATCCACCGGGAGCTCGGCGCCACATTGGTGGAGTTCGCCGGCCACATGATGCCGCTGCGGTACGGCAGCGAGACCGCCGAGCACCAGGCCGTTCGCACCGCCGCCGGTCTGTTCGACCTCTCCCACATGGGAGAGATCTTCGTTACCGGGCCGCGCGCCGCGGCCGCGCTCGACTACGCGGTGGTGGGGCACATCTCGGCGCTCCGGGTTGGCCGGGCACGCTACACGATGCTCTGCGACGCGGCCGGCGGTGTGCTCGACGACCTGATCGTCTACCGGCTGGCCC
>CALAED010000689.1 GCA_937891035.1 uncultured Thermomonosporaceae bacterium
CGCTCATGACCGAGCGGTTCAACGTCGCCGGCGCCATGCTGGCCAAGCTGTACGGACGACCCGCCGAGGAGTCGGACGTCTTCGCCGCCCGGGCCGGCAGGGTGCGCGACATCGGCGTCATCGCCGCCATGTACGGACGGATCTTCTTCACCGCGCTGATGCTGCTCACCGCGCTCGCCACCGCCATGGTCTACGGCGTCGGCGGCTGGCTCGTCGTCGGCGGAACCTTGGAGCTCGGCACGCTGATCGCACTGGCCACGCTGCTGACCAGGATGTACGGCCCGCTCACCGCGCTGTCCAACGTGCACGTCGACGTGATGACAGCGTTGGTCAGCTTCGACCGCGTCTTTGAGATCCTCGACCTCAAACCCATGATCGACGACGACCCGCAGGCGCGGCCACTTCCGGCCGCCGTGGTCGACGCGGCGCCCGCCGTCGAGTTCGATCACGTGTCGTTCAGCTATCCCGCCGCCGATGATGTCTCGCTCGCCTCGCTTGAGTCGATCGCGGGCACCGACAGCGCGCCGAGCCGCGAGGTGCTGCGCGACGTGACCTTCACCGCCGCGCCCGGGCAGCTGGTGGCGCTGGTCGGGCCGTCGGGCGCCGGCAAGACCACCATCACCCATCTGGTGTCCCGGCTCTACGACGCGTCGGCCGGCGCGGTGCGGATCGGCGGGCACGACGTGCGCGGCGTCACGATGGATTCGCTGCGCGCCACGATCGGCGTCGTCACCCAAGACGCGCACCTCTACCATGACTCGATCCGGGCCAACCTGCTGTACGCCAGGCCGGAGGCCACCGACGACGAGCTCGACGAGGCGATGCGGGCGGCGCAGATCCACGACCTCGTCGCCTCGCTGCCCGACGGCCTCGACACGCTGGTGGGCGACCGCGGCTATCGGATGTCCGGCGGCGAAAAGCAGCGCCTGGCCATCGCCCGGCTGCTGCTCAAGGCGCCGTCCGTCGTGGTGCTCGACGAGGCCACCGCCCATCTCGACTCCGAGTCCGAGGTCGCCGTCCAGCGGGCGCTGAAGACGGCGCTGGCCGGCCGTACCTCGATCGTCATCGCACACCGGCTGTCCACGATCAGGGAGGCGGACCAGATCCTGGTCATCGACGACGGGCGCGTGGTCGAACGCGGCCGGCACGCCGAGCTGCTCGCGGCGGGCAGCCTGTACGCCGAGCTCTACGAAACGCAGTTCGCCCGTCAGGACACGGGCGGGAGCGCCGCGCTGGGCACCGTCCGGCAATAGCCGCAGATAGCCCCTTGCGGTGATATATCGGCCATCAGTGGACGCGTCGGGATCTTGACTGTGCAGTGCCACGGTCGTTGACTCGCAGCAGCGAAGGCGACCTCCCCGCTTTGGGTGCGCCTCGTCCTCCATCGTCTTTCTCCACCCGACGGGAACGGCCATGACACGCATCCCGACCTCCCTGCCCCTCGGCCGCGGCCTGCGGCTGCTGGTCGCCGCCGTCCTGGCGCTGGCCACCGTGGCGATCGGCACGTCGGCGGCCACCGCACAGCCGCGGCTGCCGACCTATCGCGTCGCCACCGCCCCTATCGACGACCGTGTCGACGACCTGGTCAAACGCATGACGCTTGAGGAGAAGATCGGCCAGATGGCGGTCTTCAACATCACCGGCATCCAGGGCGACTGCGAATGGTCTGGCGGCGAGCTGAACGAGACCTGCATGAAGCAGATCCTGGTCGACGCCAAGATCGGCAACATCCTCTCCGGCGGCGGCACCTCGCCCGCGCAGAACACCCCGCGCGCCTGGGCCGAGATGGTCAACGCCATTCAGAAGTACGCCATGGACAACTCCCGGCTGCACCTCCCGATCACCTACGGCGTGGACGCCGTACACGGGCACAACAACGTGGTCGGGGCGACGAAGTTCCAGCAGCAGATCGGCCTCGGCGCGACCTGGGACCCGCAGCTGACCGGCCTGCTCGGCGAGTCGACCGCGAAGGCGGTCAAGGCCACCGGCCCGAACTGGAACTACTCGCCGGTCCTTGAGATCGCACGGGACACCCGCTGGGGCCGTTACTACGAGACCTACTCCGAAGATCCCTTCCTCGCCGCGGCGCTCGCTACCCCGTACATCAGGGGCATGCAAAAGACCGGTGAGGTGGCGGCAACCGACAAGCACTTCGCCGCCTACTCCGAGCCGTTCAACGGCCACGACCGGGCCCCGGCCGACGTGTCGCAGCGCTATCTGCAGGACACGCTGCTGCCGCCGTACAAGGCCGCCGTCGACGCGGGCGCGCTGACCGTGATGGCCAACTCCGGCGCGATCAACGGCGTCCCGGCGACCGCGTCGCGGTACCTGCTGACCGACCTGCTGCGCGAGCAGTGGGGGTTCACCGGCGTCGTGGTCAGCGACTGGGACGACGTGCTCGCCTTGCAGACCCGCTACCACGTGGCCGACAACTACGCCGACGCGGCCGCGCTCGCGGTGAACGCGGGGGTGGACATGGCCATGCTGCCGCCCACCGACAACGGGCAGTTCCCCGCCGCGCTGCTGCAGGCCGCGCGGGACGGCACGGTGTCCGGCAAGCGGATCGACCAGGCGGTGCGCCGCATCCTCGCCCTCAAGTTCAAGCTCGGCCTGTTCGACCGCCCGTTCGTCGACCCGGCGAAGGCGGACGCCGCGGTGCTCGGCGCCGACAAGGACCTGGCGGTGCGCGCGGCGACCGAGTCGCAGGTGCTGCTCAAGAACGACGGCAACGTGCTGCCGCTGTCGACCGGCATCGGCAAGGTCGTCGTGGCCGGCAACAGCGCCGACTCCGTCGCCAACCAGAACGGCGGCTGGACGATCGGCTGGCAGGGCATCCCGGACGGCTCCCCCGAGCCGGGCGTGACCATCGTCGAAGGCGTACGGGACCTACTGGGCGCCGGCAAGGTCGAGCTCGCGACGTCCACCGACGACGCCGTGACCAAGACCAGGGGCGCCGACGCGGCCATCGTGGCCGTCGGCGAACGGCCCGGCGCCGAGGGCCTCCACGACGCCGAGAACCCGCAACTCGCCGCCGACCAGCAGGACCTCGTCGACGCCTTGCAGGCCACCGGCAAGCCCGTGATCGTCGTGGTGGTGTCCAGCCGCCCGCTGGTGCTCGGCAAGGCCGCCGACGCCAAGCAGCTGATCGCGGCGTGGCTGCCGGGCAGCGAGGCCGGCACCGCGGTCGCGAACGTCGTGTTCGGCAAGGCCAACCCGAGCGGCCGGCTGCCGGTCTCCTGGCCCAAGACGGTCGGCGACCAGCCGATGTTCTACCAGCAGCTGAACGGCACGAACGGCGGCGAAAGCTCCGGCTATGATCCGCTGTTCCCCTTTGGCGCCGGCCTGTCCTACACCACCTTCGCGGTGCGAAGCATCTCCGGACCGGCCGCGGCCGGGCGGGGCGAGCCGGTCCGGGTCAATGTGACCGTCGCCAACACCGGCTCCCGCGACGGCGACATGGTCGTGCCGGTCTTCGCCCAGCAGCCGGTCAGCCCGATCCTGGTGCCGCCGAACCGCCTGGTCGCCTTCACCCGCGTTCCGCTCAAGGCGGGCGAGACCAAGACCGTCTCCCTGTCGTTCCCCATGTCGCGCCTGGCCGTGACCAAGGGCGACGTGAACGGCTCCGGCGCGCGCGCCGTCCTGCCCGGCGCCTACAAGCTCGTCGCCGGCGACCAATCCACCAACCTGGCCGTCCGCTGACCCCGACATGATCAGGCGGTGGTTCCCGCGGGTGCGGGAACCACCGCCTGATCACAACTTCTGCGCCGGGGATGACGAGGCGTCTCAGCGGGATTCGCCGAGGGCGCGGAGGCGGTCGATCTGCGCGCGGCGTTCGGTGGCGGCCTGTTCGTCGAGCGTGTTGCCGGGGGCCTGCTGCAGGAGGCTCTTGGTGGCGGCCGCGGCGCCGGCGTCGACCTGGAGGAGGGCGGCGGTGAGGTCGCGTACGGCGTCGTCAAGCTCGTCGCCGGGCACGACGGCCTGCGCGATGCCGAGTTCGCGTGCCTCCTCGGCCGGCACCGTACGGACCGTCAGGCACATCTCCAGGGCCCGTGCCAGGCCGACGGTGTCGACCAGCGGCTTGGTACCGGTCAGGTCCGGGACCAGGCCGAGCGCGGGCTCCTTCATGCAAAACGACGCGTCGTCGGCGACGATCCGCAGATCGCAGGCGAGCGCCAACTGAAACCCGGCTCCGATCGCATGACCTCGCACCGCAGCGATCGACACGATCGCCGGGCGGCGCAGCCAGGTGAATCCCCGCTGGTAGCCGGCGATCGTCCGGTCGATCTCCTCGGGGGCGGCGTCCGCGGGGAGCGGAGCGTCCTCGCCCGGGACGCCCTCCGGGGTGAAGGCGCGCAGGTCGATGCCGGAGGAAAAGGACGGGCCTTCGCCGCGCACCACCACGACCCGGATGCCGACCGGCAGCGTGTCGCCGATACGGGCGAGCGCCCGCCACATCGCGGGCGTCTGTGCGTTGCGCCGCTCGGGCCGGATCAATGTGATCGTGGCCACCGCGCCGTCGATCTCGAGCCGGAGGCCGGATCCGGCCAGGTCCTCCGTGTCCAGGGCAACTTCCACCATGGCCCTCCATTTCGGTCCTGGCCCAGAGGCCAATTTCGCCAGAGCCTGTTCGCGTTCCGCCTTTCCGTGGCAGCGGACATAACCGGACATACCAAAAAGTGCACCGCCGCCGTCGCCGACCCTACTGGGTCACGCGACGGCGGCGGTTCAGTGGTTGAGCGCTACGTAGCGGGGGGACAGGTCAGGACTTCTTACCGCGGGTCGCACCACCGCGTCCGCGCAGGTTAACGCCGGACTCCGTGAGGATGCGGTGAATGAAACCATACGACCGGCCGGTGGCGGCAGCCAGGGCGCGGATGCTCTCGCCGGAGTCGTACCTCTTCTTGAGGTCCGCCGCCAGCTTGTCGCGCTCGGCACCGGTCACGCGTGTGCCCTTCTTGAGGGTCTCGGCCACGAGTACCTCCCGTAGTGATGTGGTGACCGCTGCGTTATCTCTCGCCATGATCAGTCATTCCCGCCGGATCGGCTACCCACTACGCCAGAAAAGATCTGCTTCCTTGTCCTTGAAGCCATCCGCAGGTCAGGCAAGTGCCACCAGATCGGCAAACTCGTCACTCCAGATATCTTCAACACCATCAGGAAGCAAAATGGCCCTTTCCGGCCGGAGGGCTTTCACGGCCCCTTCGTCGTGGGTCACGAGGACGATCGCGCCGCCGAACGTGCGCAGCGCCCCGAGGATCTCCTGGCGGCTGGCCGGGTCGAGATTGTTGGTGGGCTCGTCGAGGAGCAGCACGTTGGCGCTTGAGACCACGAGGGTGGCCAGGGCCAGCCGGGTCTTCTCGCCGCCGGACAGCACGCTCGCCGACTTGTCCACGTCGTCGCCCGAGAACAAGAACGAGCCGAGAATCTTGCGCCCCTCGACCTCGGGCAGATCGGGGGCCGCGGAGCGCATGTTCTCCAGCACGGTGCGGTCGAGGTCGAGCGTCTCGTGCTCCTGGGCGTAGTAGCCGATACGCAGCCCGTGCCCGGGCGTCACGGAGCCGGTGTCCGGCTCGTCGATGCCCGCCAGCAGGCGCAGCAAGGTGGTCTTCCCCGCCCCGTTCAGGCCCAGGATCACCACCCGGCTGCCGCGGTCCACGGCCAGGTCCACGTCCGTAAAGACCTCCAAAGATCCGTACGATTTGGACAAACCAGTAGCGGACAGCGGGACCCGCCCACAGGGCGCCGGCGCCGGGAAGCGGATCTTGGCCACCTTGTCGGCGCGTCGTTCGTCCTCAGCGCCGGCCAGCAGCCGGTGCGCCCGCCGCTCCATCTGCTGGGCCGCCCTGGCCTTGGTGGCCTTGGCGCGCATCTTGTCGGCCTGCGACTGTAGGGCGGCCGCCTGCCGCTCGGCGTTGGCCCGCTCGCGCTTGCGCCGCCGCTCGTCGGTCTCGCGCTGGGTGAGGTACGCCTGCCAGCCGACGTTGTAGATGTCGATCACACAGCGGTTGGCGTCAAGGTGGAAGACCTTGTTGACCACGGCCTTGAGCAGCCCGACGTCGTGGCTGATGATGACGAGACCGCCCCGGTGGGTCTTCAGGAAGTCGCGCAGCCAGCCGATGGAGTCGGCGTCCAGGTGGTTGGTCGGCTCGTCGAGCAGCAGCGTGTCCGCGTCGGAGAACAGGATGCGGGCCAGTTCGATCCGCCGGCGCTGGCCGCCGGACAGGGTGCGCAGCGGCTGGGACAGGACGCGGTCGGGCAGGCCAAGGCTGGAGGCGATCGAGGCCGCCTCCGGCTCGGCCGCGTATCCGCCGAGCACGTGGAGCCGTTCTTCCAGGCGCCCGTAGGTCCTTACCGCCCGGTCGCGCTCGTGGCCGGTAGTGGTCGCCATCGCCGTTTCGGCCGCCCGCAACCGGCGCAACAGATCATCCAGACCTCGGGCGGACAGGATGCGGTCCATGGCGAGCACGTCCAGATCGCCATCCCGAGGGTCCTGCGGAAGGTAGCCGATGGTCCCCGACGAGGTGACCGAGCCGGCGGCCGGCTGTCCATCTCCGGCGAGGACCTTGGTGAGCGTCGTCTTGCCGGCGCCGTTGCGGCCGACGAGGCCGACCCGGTCGCCGGGGTTCACGCGGAAGGTGGCGGCGTCGATCAAGAGCCGGGGGCCGGCGCGCAGTTCGACGTCGGTCGCGGTGATCACGGTGGGGTTGCTCCAGGGAAGAAGGAAGGGGCCGACAGCACAACACGGCGCGCCGGAGGCCTGAAGCCACTGCGGCGCGCCTGAGTCGGCTTATCAGCTCGGGAGCACGAAGCCAGTATACGGGACCTGGCCCGCGACCTCGGCCGCCGCCCGCTCCCCTCTCCTCCGCTCGCCCGCCGTCCGCTCGGCGGCGATGCGCGCCCAGGCTGTGACCGCGCCACGCAGGATCGACCTCGCCCGCCGATAGTCCGTGGCGTCCAGCCGCTCGTGCGGCGTGTGGTCCAGCCGGGACTCGCCGGGCCCGTAGGCCACCATTGGCACGTCGGTCCAGGTGGTGGCGAGGGTGTTCATGTCGCTGCTGCCCTTCTTGGACACATAGCGCGGCTTGCCGCCCGCACGCCGGAAAGCCTCGGCGAACGCCCGGACGAGCGGGCTCGAGCGCGGCGTCGACACCCCTGGAGTGCAGCGCAGCACCTCGATCTGCAGCGGCCCGGTGGCGATCCCCTCGACGAGCGCCCGCAACTGGCCGGTGTCCAGCCGCGGCGGCACCCGGATGTCGACCACTGCCTCGCCGACCTGCCGGTCGCCGCGGTTGCGGGCGCGGCTGCCGAGCACGGCGACGAGCGCGTCCTGGCTGCGCGCGGCGACCTCGGCGCGCAGCAGCGCGACCGCGTCGTGCAGGCGGTCGGCCGCGGTCATGACGCCCTTGCCCGCGGTGTGCGCGGTGTGCTCGGCCACGGTCAGCCTCACCTTGCACAGGCCGTAGTAGCCGACGGTGAGCCCGCCGCATCCGCTGGGCTCGCCGACGATGACGGCGTCGGCCGGGTAGCTGTCGCGCACGGCGAACGCGCCGGCCGATGTGAGCTCCTCCTCGACCGCGCCGACCACCCGGATCTCAAGACCGGCCGGGAGTGGATCGAGCTCGGCCAGGAGCTCCAAATAGGCGGCCAGGCTCGCCTTGGCGTCCACGCATCCCCGGCCGGTCAGCGTCATGCCCTCCCACCGCACCGGCCAGCGGTACGGCACAGTGTCGAGATGGCCGAGCAGCAACAGCCGATGCGGGCGGCCGCGACCGCGGGTGGCCACCAGGTTGCCCGCCGCGTCGACGGTGGCGTCGATCCCGCGGTCGGCGCACCAGCCGGCCAGGTAGCCGGCGAGGTCGGCCTCGTCGCCGGAGACCGACGAGATCTCCACGGTCCGGGTGAGCAGTTCCAGGTCGGGCGCGGGCACCGTCGCGCGCCAAAACCGGGTGCCGGTGCGGGCCGACAGCGTGTGCGGCCCGGTGACGGCGACGTCGGCCGTCCCGGTCAGCGCGAGTTCGGCGGCGCGCGCCTTGAGCCGCGCCTGCGACCGCGTGAACCGCGCGCCCTCACCCGGACCGACCTCGCCGACGGTGCCGCCCGGATCGGCGGCATCGGCGAGCAGCCCGGCGGTGCCGACGACGAACCGCACGTGGTCGGCGCCCAGCGCTCTGGCCGCCTTGGCCGCCAGTACGTCGGCCCGCGCGGCGGACGCGGACAGGCACACCGCGTCGAACGCCGCGAGCAGGGCGGCGAGCCGCGCGGCGTCGATCACCGCCGGGGTGCCGTGGACCAGCCGGCCGGCCCCCGCGTCGGCGGCCAGGACCGAAAGGCCGCGCGCGGCCAGCGCGGCCTCCGCCGCGGCGGCCGGTCCGCCCACGATGACCAGCAGCCTGGCGCCGCGGCTGCGGCGCCGCGCCAGCTCGGCGAAGACCGGCTCGTCCGCCGCGGTCACGCGTTCGAGCGCGACGACGTACAGCGCCGTGTTCTGCTGCGACATGGACTCCTGCGACATGGACTCCTCCGTAGGGGTCGTCCGTATGGTCCGGGCGTTCATGCCGGCCGGGTCGGTCCGCCGGCGCCGAGCGCCGCGCCGCGGGCGGCCCTCGTTCCGGCCGCCAGCCCGCCCAGCGCCACGGCGGCGGCCAGCCAGAAGGCCGCCGGGTAGCCGAGGCCGGCGGCCAGGCCCCCGGTGAAGCCGCCGAGGGCCATCCCGACGTCGAAGAAGGACGCGATCGCGCCGAGGGCCGCCCCGCGTTCCGCCGGCGGCACCGTGTCGATCGTGATCAACGCCAGCGCCGGGTAGAGGAGCGTGCAGCCGCCGCCTGCGAGCAACGCGCCCAGCGCCGCCGGCCACCACGCCGGCGCCAGGGCGATCAGCGCCAGGCCGACCGCTTCGACCACGCCGGCGAGGACGATCACACGCAGCGGGCCGACCAGGTCGGGCAGCCGGCCGCCGGCCAGCCGCGTGACCACGTAGCCGCCGCTGAAGATGCTCAGGAGCGCGGCCCCGCCACCGATCCCGCGGTCCGCCAGCGCCAGCGCGCCGAATCCGACGATCGTGGCGTATCCGTAGGCGCCGGAGCACAGCGACAGGCCCGGCAGCAGGGCGGCGCGGGGCAGCAGCCGGCGGGAGACCCCGGCGCCGAGCCGCGGGCCGCGCGGCAGCAGGCTCAGCACGGCGGCGCTGATCACGGGCAGCACGGCCGCGCAGATCCATACCGACGCGTACGAGCCGGTCCGGTAGAGCAGCTCGCCGAGCACCGGGCCCACGGTCAGCCCGCTCCACATCGCCAGCCCATAAAGCCCGATGAGCTGCCCCCGCCGCTCGTCGGGGGCCAGCGCCACGGTCCACACAGAACCGGCCGTGAACATCAGGGCCTCCCCCACACCCATGATCATCCGTACGAAGAACAGGCCGCCCTGCCCGAGCGGCAACGCGTACCCGCCGGCGACGACCAGCGCGAGACCGCAGCCGATGATCATTACGGGGCGGCTCCCCCAGCGCTGGGCCAGCCGTCCCGCGTACGGCCGGGCCAGCAGCGCGGTGGCGGCCGATGCCGTGAACGCGGCGCCCACGGCAAGCGGCGGACCGTGCAGCCGCTCGGTCACCAGGCGCGGGATCACCGGAATGACCACTCCGAACGCCGTGAACGTGCCGAACAGCGCCGTGAGCACGCCGGCGAACGTCCGCGCCCAGGTCTGTGTCGGAAGCATCCGGGACGTCACCCGAGACCCCGGGTGGCGCCGCCGTCGGCGAGCAGGACGCAGCCGGTGACGAACGCGGCCTGTTCGCTGGCGAGGAAAGCGGCGAGCGCCCCGAAGTCGGCGGCCCGCCCGACGCGGCCGAGCGGCAGCCGCGCGGCCACCTCGGCGACCGCCCGGTCCACGTCGGCGCCGAACTGCTCGTCGAGCGCGGGCGTGCGGTGGAAGCCGGGGGCGAGCACGTTCACGGTCACGCCCCGCGGCCCGAGGGTGTGCACCAAACCCTTGGCGAAGCCGAGCAGCCCGAGCCTGGCCACCGCGGACAGTCCGCTGGCCGGCAGCGGCTGCCGCACCGCCTCCGAAGTGATCATCAGCACTCGCCCCCAGCCGGCGGCGGTCAGGTAGGGCAGCGCGGCCAGCGTCACGGCCACGTGCGGGATCATCGAGGTGTCCAGCGCGGTCCGGTAGTCGGGCACCGAGAACGCGTCCACGGGCCCGTGCGGCACCCCGCCGGAGTTGGTCACCACGATGTGCGGACCGCCCAGCTCTTCGGCCGTTCGCTCCACCCAGCCGGCCGCGGCCTTCTCATCCCGCAGATCCACCGGAGTGCTCAGCACGCGGCCGGGCCCGGCCGCGGCCACCTCAGCCCGCGCGCGAGCGAGCCGGGCGGGGTCGCGCGCGCACAGCGACACGTGGGCGCCCTCGGCGGCCAGGTTTCGGGCCACGGCGAGGCCCAGCCCGCTGCTGGACGCGGCCACCAGCGCCGTCTTCCCGTTCAGACCGAGATCCATCACACCCCTCCGTTCCGCGCCGGCGTGCCGGCTCCGCACCGGCAGGCTCCGCGCCGGCCGAGCAGCGGGTATCCGTACCGGTGCAGCAACGGTGCGGCGACCGCCGTGGCGACGGCGGCGGCGCGGACCGGCAGTTCGGTGCGCCAGCGCTCGTCGGGCCGGATCGTGACCGTCCCCCGCGTCAGCCGGTCCGGGTTGCCGGTCACCGTGTGGTTGCCGCCGAAGCGCACGGACCCGTCGCGGCCGACCGGAGGGTCGTCGTCCAGGCCGGCGAACCGCATGACCTCGGCGATCACCTCGCGCGGCCGGGCGGCGAGGTCTTCGTGCCGGATTCTGAGGTAGCGACCGGCCGCGGCGCCGACGAGGTCCGAGGCGAGGTTGAACGCCAGCCAGTAGCCGCTGCTCTCCGCCGGGCCGCGCGGCTCGATATAGGCCTTGGCCCGCCGGTACGACAGGGCCGTGGCGCGTGGGTCGCGCACGATATGCAGGACGCGCACGTCGAGGTCGCGGCGGCCCAGCAAAGCCGCCGCCTCGGCCGGGAACTTCGAGCCGTCCACGATCAGCCGGCCGCCGTCGGCGTGCGCGGCCACCGCCCGGTAGAGCGCCGCCATCATGTCGAGCGCGGCCGCGACGCCGGGTGCGGGGGCGGCGCGGCCGCGCGCCTCGGCCAGCCGGGCGTGGGTGTGCCGTGTGCGCAGCAGATCGCGCTGCCAGGCGACCACCTGCCGCGCGGGTACCGGCACCTGGCCGAGCACCTGGGCCCAGACCGGGCAGTCGAGCAGGTCCTTGCCGCAGCCGCACAGCGAGTTCGTGCCGGTCCGCAGCACGCCGTTTCGCCACAGATAGTGCAGCTCGCCGACGTGTGCGACCTCCGGCAGTTCGCCGAGCACGTTCCCGAGCAGCGTGCTGCCCGTACGCAGCCACCCGGTCAGATACAGCACCCGTGCGCCCACCGCCGCCTCCGATCCCGATCGATGTCCGTCAGCGCCCGGCCGGTGACAGCAGCACGAAGTGCTGCGGCAGATGGACCGCCAGGCCGGTGCGCGTGCCGGCCTCGATTCGGTCGCCGCCGTCGCCGCGGCGCAGCGCGACCGTCGACACGCCCGGTTCGAGCAGCGTCACCGCGGCCCTGAAGTCGCCGAGCAGGACCTCGTGCCGGGAGATCATGCGGGTCCGGGAGATCCTGATGCCGGCCTCGGCCAGCCGGCCCAGGGCGCCGTCCGCGACCAGCCGCCAGTAGAGGGCGGGGTGGGCGACGATGCCGTCGCACGAGCCGCCGGTCTCTTCGACCTCGGCCGCCGCCGCCGTCAGCGCCGCCGCCGGATCCGCACCGAAGGCCGGGTCGAGGGGCGCGCGGCGCAGCTCCGGCAGGCGCAGCAGGCCGGTGATCGCCCCGTCGGCGGTGCCGTGCAACAGCGCCTCGTTCTCGACCGTGGACAGCCGCACCAGCACGCGGTAGTCGACGAACGTGGCGAGCAGGGCCGGCTCGTCGAGCAACCCCTTCGGCACGGTCACCGACGCGCGCAGGTCGGTCAGCCCGGCGACGCGGACGCTGGAGCGAAACGCCGCCTCCGGGCTGGCGGCGTACGACGTGCCCGACACCGGCCGGGTGGCCGGGACCGGCGCCGGCTCCGGCGGCTCGTGCACGTAGGGCACCGGGTGGTCGGGCACGGTCGCGGTCTTGAGCAGATGCCGCACGGCATAGCGCGGCCGGGTGGCGAACAGCGGGAAGGCCGCCGGCAACGGCACCTGGAACGGAACCTCGACATCCGCGTCGCCCTGCGTGCCCGCCACCGCCCAAGCGAACTCCTCCCCTGGGCTGCGGCGGGTGAACGCGGGGTCGGGGAGCGTGCGCCC